>NZ_VPDB01000054.1:0-20237 GCF_013417925.1 Acinetobacter sp. YH12218 | reverse complement strand
TTGTGTTAAAGCACCTGAAATTTGTTCGGGTGACCAGTCCAAACCAATCAAATAATCAATATAAGCGAAGGCAAATGCTGTCATTGATGATGAAGGACGGTACCGTCTTTGACTTGCAAATTTAGCTGCCTGTTGAGCTCTATATCCACGTTGCCCAGTATTTCTTTTTAATTCACGGTAGATGGTTGATCGTGAACGTCCTAATTCCCGAGCAAGGCTAGCGATTGAACTTTTACTTTTCAAAGTAGCATAAATTTCGTATCTTTCATCTTGAGAAAGTTGGGTGTATTTCTTCATTGTGTGCTTTCCAATTGCGAGTTGAAAAAGTCTAATGATTCTATGAATACACCTAACTTTTTCAACTAACTACAAATGTGTTGCACTTGGGATTTGAATCTGCGAATAATGATCTCACCATATTAAAAATACATGAAATCCTGAGTTAAAAACTCAGGATTCTTTGCCAATAAATGAGACCCAATTCACTGATATTTCAGATAATATTGACTTAATATTTATTGTAAGTTTCCCTAAATAAATATATGTTATTCACCTATAGAATATATTTTTTTTGATAAAAAATTTGGGGAATGGGAATGGCTTTCGAACGCACAACATCACAGGTACTTTATGATGATGGAAAGCATAAATGTATTAGCTTTACCAGCTTGGTAAAAGGCGAGGGCGTACAGGCGAACCAGTTCCTGATTTTGGATAATGAGCGCGCAGCGGTGCTTGATCCAGGTGGTGACTTGACTTATGTCCCACTGACTATGGAACTGAATAAATATACCCGTTTGACCAATCTTGACTATGTGATGGCCTCGCATCAGGACCCAGACATTATTACCTCGATGCCGCGTTGGTTGGTTTATACCGACGCCAAAGTGGTGGCATCTAAGCTGTGGGCGCGTTTCTTACCGCATTTAAACTCTGCATTTATGAGTGACCGGATGAAAGGCAACTGGTTGGATCGTCTGATCGAACTGCCAGATCATGGTCAGGTGATTCCATTAGGCAATAGTCATTTGGTGGCTGTTCCTGCACATTTCCTACATTCGGTTGGTAACTTCCAATTTTATGACCCGATTGCCAAAATTTTATTCTCAGGGGATATGGGCGCATCTATGGTGGATGATGCCTCTAAACCTTTAGAAAATTTTGCCGCTCATATTCCTAAAATGAAAGGCTTCCATCAGCGCTACATGTGTTCGAACAAAGTGATCCGTCTGTGGGTCAACATGGTACGGACGATGGATGTGGAAATGATCGTACCGCAGCACGGCACGCCATTTATTGGTAAAGAACAGATCAATCAATTCTTAGATTGGATCGAAACCTTGCAGTGTGGTGTCGATTTAATGGATGAAACAGTCTTTACTTGCCCAGTATAATGACTTGAAAATCCAGAAAAAATAATTGAGTTTGCAGATAACATTTTTTAATATTTTTTGTCCATAAAATAAGCTTTTAGATGACGAGAATAGATAAAAATGTTGTCTCAAATACCGACTCAGGATGCATGTTTAACCTGTGGAGCATGTTGTGCCCACTATCGCGTTTCTTTTTATTGGGCAGAAGGGCTGAATATGCCCGAACATTATACTGAGCCGGTTAATGCTGTGTATTCATGTATGGCGGGCACCAATCAAACACAGTCTCGTTGTATCGCTTTGGGTGGTGAAATTGGGCAAGCAGTGAGTTGTAGTGTGTACGAGGCGCGCAGTTCCACATGTAAAAGTGTGCAGATAGCTGATGAGCAATGTAATAAAGCACGCATCGCGCATCAAATGATTCCATTGATCAGTATTCCACTGCATGACGCTGAAAATGATGAAGATTTCGATCAAGTCAGTTAAGGCTTTAGTTCCAGAATAAATTTATTGAAATTAAGCGGTAGAGTCTTCGGATTCTGCCTGTATTGAACAAGTTGCTGACTAACCCTCAGTGTATTCTTGCTGAAAACAGCATATTCGATGGTTAATATTGAAAACTCCGTAAAGAATTGCCGCAATTAAAATGAAAATTGAACGGAAATTTGTATATAATGGCTCACGGAAATTACCAGCGAGACTGTTATGTTGACCATCGTTCAAGAAGCCCTAACCTTTGATGATGTCTTATTACTCCCTGCCTATTCTACTGTTCTCCCAAAAGATGTCTCTCTTAAGACACGTTTCACACGTGGCATCAATTTGAATATTCCACTTGTTTCTGCTGCGATGGATACTGTGACTGAATCACGTATGGCAATTGCAATGGCGCAAAACGGTGGTATCGGTATCCTGCATAAAAACATGGATATTGCTGCACAAGCTGCAGAAGTTCGCCGCGTGAAAAAATTTGAAGCAGGTATGGTGAAAGACCCAATTACCGTTACACCAGAAACGACTGTACGTGAGCTGATTGCTTTAACTCAAGCAAATAACATCAGCGGTGTACCAGTGGTGAAAGACGGTCAAGTGGTGGGTATTGTTACTGGTCGTGACACTCGTTTTGAAACCAATCTTGAGCAACCTGTTAGTAACATCATGACAGGCCATGATCGTTTGGTGACTGTTCATGAAAACGAATCAAAAGAAAACATCCAAGCATTACTTCAAAAACACCGTATTGAAAAAGTCCTTGTTGTAAATGACAACAACGAACTGAAAGGTTTAATCACGGTTACTGATTTCCGTAAAGCTGAAAACTATCCAAACAGCTGCAAAGATGACTTAGGTCGTTTACGCGTTGGCGCTGCAGTAGGTACAGGTGCAGAAACACCAAGCCGTGTAGAAGCATTGGTGGAAGCAGGTGTTGATGCGATTGTTGTTGATACAGCACATGGTCACTCTGCAGGTGTAATTGAACGTGTACGTTGGGTTAAAGCCAACTATCCACAAGTTCAAGTGATTGGCGGTAACATCGCGACTGGTGATGCAGCTCTTGCATTATTAGATGCTGGCGCAGATGCAGTGAAAGTGGGTATTGGCCCGGGTTCAATCTGTACTACACGTATTGTGGCTGGTATTGGTATGCCACAAATCTCTGCGATTGACAGCGTTGCCAATGCACTAAAAGATCAAATTCCATTGATCGCAGACGGTGGTATCCGTTTCTCTGGTGATATGGCAAAAGCGATTGGTGCAGGCGCGAGTACCATCATGGTAGGTTCATTGATGGCAGGTACTGAAGAAGCACCGGGCGAAGTTGAATTCTTCCAAGGTCGTTACTACAAAGCTTATCGTGGTATGGGTTCATTGGGTGCGATGGCAGGTGCAACAGGTTCTGCTGACCGTTATTTCCAAGACTCAAAAGCCGGTGCTGAAAAACTTGTACCAGAAGGTATTGAAGGTCGCGTACCGTACAAAGGCCCAATGGGTAACATCGTTCATCAAATGATGGGTGGTTTACGTTCATCTATGGGTTATACCGGTTCTGCGGTGATCGATGACTTACGTAAAAATGCACAGTTTGTCAAAATTACTGCGGCAGGTATGTCTGAATCTCACGTACATGACGTGACTATTACTAAAGAAGCACCAAACTACCGTGTTGGTTGATATTTAGTAGCTTTTAGCCGAAAAGGCCGTCATTAATATGACGGCCTTTTTGTTTTTGGTGTAAAGTATTTACAGTAAAAAGTGATGATTAAGATCACCATTAAGAAGTGAGTACAACATGAGTTATTTTGGTACAGATGGCATTCGTGGCAAATTCGGTGAATTGCCTATTACCCCTGAATTTGCATTAAAACTAGGATTTGCCGCAGGTAAAGTATTAAAACAATACAGTAAAAAAGCAAAGCCCATCGTTGTACTAGGTAAAGATACCCGATTATCGGGCTATATTTTAGAGTCAGCATTACAAGCCGGTTTAAACGCAGCAGGTGTTTATGTTCATTTGCTGGGTCCATTACCTACACCCGCAATTGCCCATTTAACCCGTGCATTACATGCCAGCTTAGGCATCGTGATCTCGGCGTCGCATAACCCTTATTTTGATAATGGCATTAAGTTCTTCTCGAGCGAAGGTAAAAAATTGCCGGATGAAATTCAAGAAGCCATTAACAAAGAACTTGAAAATGACTTGGTGATCGAAGACCCAGCAAACTTAGGTAAAAGTGTGCGTGTGAAGGATGCCAATGGTCGTTATATCGAGTTTTGTAAATCAACCTTCCCGTACCATTTTGACCTGACAGGCTTAAAAATTGTGGTGGACTGTGCCAATGGTGCAGCCTATAGCGTCGGTCCTTCGGTATATCGTGAACTGGGTGCAAAAGTGATTGCGCTGTTTAACGAACCGGATGGTTTGAACATCAATAAAGACTGTGGTTCGACGCATCCTGAGTTTTTACAAAAAGCAGTTGTTGAACATCAGGCGGATTTAGGGATTGCCTTTGATGGTGATGCTGACCGTGTGATTATGGTCGATAAAAATGGTCAGCAAATTACCGGTGACCATATTCTCTATATTTTAGCCACTCAAGCGAGTCAAAAGCCTGCGGGTATCGTGGGTACCGTGATGAGCAATATGGCGCTTGAAATTGCTTTAGATCAAGCGAAAGTGCCGTTGCTTCGTGCCAAAGTTGGTGACCGCTATGTATTACAAGGCCTAGAAGAAAAAGGTTGGGTAACGGGTGGTGAGCCATCAGGTCATATCTTGACTTTGGACAAGAGCACCACAGGTGATGCGATCATTGCTTCACTTCAGGTGTTAACAGTGATGGTTGAGCAAGGTAAAGCTTTGCATGAATTGGTGGACGGTTTTGAGTTATTACCTAACGTCTTGGTGAATGTTCGCTTGGCTGCGATGTTTGACCCCTACGCCGTACCTGCATTGGTGAGCGAGTTTGAAAAAGCTGAAGCGCAGCTCAAAGGACGCGGTCGAATCTTGATTCGTAAATCAGGCACAGAGCCGGTGATTCGAGTCATGGTTGAAGGTAATGACCTTGAAGAAGTCACAGCGTTGGCAAATCATTTGGCCAATGCTGTTCGTGCCAATGCAGCTTAAATCAAGAGGGGATATTGCATGAATGATGTGATTAAGGACTTAAGTGAACTGCGTTTAACTTATCAAAAAGGTGAGTTGCATGAAGATCAGGTGAACCGTGATCCACATGAGCAGTTTTTATTATGGTTTAACCATGCCTTAGCAGCACAACTGCATGAACCCTATGCTATGTCTTTGGCTACGGCAAATGCCCAAGGTCGTCCGCACGTGCGGACGGTCTTGTTGCGCGGTGCGACCCATGCAGGTTATGACTTCTACACCAACTATGACAGTCAAAAAGGCAATGATCTGCTCGATAATCCTTATGCAGAATTATTGTTTTATTGGCAAGAGCAGGAACGTCAAATTCGGGTCAGTGGTCGTGTGGAAAAGATATCTCTCGAAGAATCGACAGATTATTACCATAAGCGACCGCGTGATAGCCAAATTGCAGCGCACATTAGTACTCCACAAAGTGGTGTTATCGCTAGTCGTGAAGAATTACAACAGCGTTTCCAAAATTTGCATGATCAAGTGGAAAGCAAAGACGTTTTGGAGAAACCTGAGTTTTGGGGCGGCTATCGTTTAGTTCCGGATTATTATGAATTTTGGCAAGGCCGTCCGAATCGTTTACATGACCGCTTGAGTTATAAACTACAGGATGGTCAATGGGTTTTACAGCGACTGATGCCATAAATGTCTAAACTTTTAATTCAACAAAGACCCTATTTGACGCGCCCTGAAGATATTCAGGGCGTTGCCCCGTTTATTGCTGATTTATTGGCACGTCGCGGGGTTTCTTCCGCACAAGAGCTGGAATTGAAGCTTAAGCACTTACATGCGCCAAACTTAAAGGGTTTAGAGCAAGCGATTGAAATAATCGATCAAGCAATTGATACTCAAAAGAAAATCGTCATTGTGGGTGATTATGATGCCGATGGTGCAACCAGTACTGCATTGATGGTCTTGGCACTGCGTGACATGGGCGCGGATGTTGAATATCTGGTTCCAGATCGTTTTAAGTATGGTTATGGCCTGACACCCGCCATTGCTGATTTGGCCTTCGTGAGCTTTACACCAGATGTGCTGATTACGGTCGATAATGGTATTTCGAGCCATGCTGGTGTAGCGCAGGCACAGGCACATGGTATGCAGGTGATCATTACCGATCATCACCTGACCACAAAGGAAACACCACTAGCAGAAGCGGTGGTAAATCCGAATCAGTTCGGATGTGAATTTCCAAGTAAAGCCTTGGCTGGCGTAGGTGTTGCATTTTATGTGTTGGCAAATTTGGCCAGTATGCGTAAAAAAAATGCTAAATCCACAGCCAACCTCAGCCAATATTTGGACTTGGTGGCCTTAGGCACTTATGCCGATGTTGCAAGTCTAGATCTGAATAATCGGATTTTGATCGATGCTGGTTTGAAGCGGATACAGCAAGGATTATGTCGTCCAGGGATCAGTGCATTATTGGATATCGCTGGTCGTGATCCCGCACAGTTAAAAGCACAGGACTTGGGCTTTGTAGTTGGCCCACGACTCAATGCAGCTGGGCGTATGGAGACTATGGATATTGGGATTGAGTGTCTGATTGCGGCGGATTTAAGTACGGCTTATCCGATTGCGCAGCAGTTGAATCAACTCAATATTGAAAGACGCCAAGTCGAAGGGCAGATTAAACAGGAAGCTCTGGCTGAGTTAGAACATATTCAGCTTGATCAGGATAACTTACCTGCAGCCTTGATCATGTTTGAACAGCATTGGCATCAAGGGGTGATTGGGATTGTTGCAGGGCGTTTGAAAGAACAATTCCATAGACCTGCAATCGTCTTTGCTGCAGATGAAGATGGCGTACATATTAAAGGCTCTGCGCGTTCTATCGAAGGTATTCATATTCGAGACAGTATTGAGCGTATTGCTGAATTACATCCGCATTTGGTCAGTCATTTTGGTGGACATGCAGCCGCAGCAGGACTAACCATTCAAAAGCAGCATTTTTCTGAATTTAAAACCGCTTTTGAAGCACTCATCGCTGCGCAAGATGAAAGTTTATTTCAGGCCACTATTTGGACAGATGGCGAATTGCCCGATTCGGCCATTAATGTCGAAACCGTCGATCTTCTGCAAAATTTAAGTCCATGGGGACAAAAATTCCCTGCACCGGTCTATGAAGGCCTATTTAAAATTTTAGATTATCGTTGGTTGAAAGACCTACATTTGAAATTAAAACTTGCTTTAGATAATGGTTTAATGGTGGACGCAATTGCATTTAATGCGGCAGAAAAATATGAATTTAATCCTATGCAAGATAAAATCCGCTTGGTCTACGAACTCGATAAAAATGAATTTAGAGGAAATGTCAGTGTTCAATTGAGAGTTTTACACTTGGCTCAATAAATTCCATTTTTACAGGCAAATAAAAAACCGCTCAGAAGAGCGGTTTTTTTTATGGTTTTGACTTCAATGGATTAGAAGCGGTATTTCGCTGCTACACCAAATGAATTGTAGTCATTGTTGCCAACTTCACCGAAACCAACACGACCTTCAAGGCTCACTTGTTGGTTGAAGAATTTACGTGCATTGATCCCTACTTCGTTACGATCAGTGACATCGTTGTTGTAGTAGTCAGCACCAACACTGAATGTTTTGTCGATGAAGTAATCCGCTGCTAGATTGAATTCATCTAGATCACCGAATGCTGCACCCGCTTCAAGGTTGATGTCTTTACCATTGCTTAAAGTTGTTACGTATTTAGCACGTAAAGTTGGATCTACACCGTCGTCATCGTCATTGTCCCAACCTTTTAGACCGGCAGCAACTAAGAAACCAGGTGCAGGAAGGTAACCCACTTCAGCTGCATAATAAGTTGTATCATTGTCTACTGTGCCGAATGGAGTGTCAACTTCGACATTATTACGGCTTACATCACCAGATACATAGAAATCTGAGTTTGGTACGAAGTATTCGATACCAACGCCATAAGTATTGTCGTCAACATTGCCACGATCAGCGAAAGTTGCGTGTGCATTTACGTTACTTGCACGGTTTAAGAATGCAGCTTCTGCAAGAGGAGCGTTACGCGTTTGAACAGGGTTGAAGTAATAAGTACCGTTTACACCAAATTCACTGCCAGAGCTTCCATTATCTGGGTCGATGTAACCAGCTGAAGCGCCTACTTCTGCTTGATAAGCATGAGCTGTACCTGTAATAGCAAGTGCAGAAAGAAGTGCTGAAGCAATTGCGAGTTTTTTCATGGAAACTACCCCTCTAAATTGTTTGGCTAAATTTAATACATTTTTTGTTACAAGTTTTAGTCTAGAGAATTTTTAAAGATGGTCAATCGCTGCAAAGTTGCAGAACTGTGTATTCGGTAATTTTATGTAATTTTAATTATTTAAGATATTGAAAAATATATAATTATTATTAATGTTTTGTTTTATTAAAACTGTGTAGATATTATGAATTTGTAGATTATTTGGTCAACAACTGGACTTTTTTTAAAGTAAATATTACATCGAAAAGAAAAAAGCACCTCAAATTTGAGGTGCTTTTTTAATGCACATTCCTAATTCAAACGAAATTAGAAACGTAAAGTTGCATTGATGTTGAACGCTTGAACGTCATCACCAAAACCAACTTGACCACCGATTGCTAGGTTCGGGTTAAGGAAGTATTTTGAACGGATAGCGAAGTAATCCGTGTCTTCATCACCATCATCTTCGATGTTGTAAGATGCACCAATGCTAAAAGCTTGGTCGAAGTAGTAGTCTGCACCAATCGTAACAGAGTCTAAATCACCAAAAGCGCCATCTGCCTCTAGGTTGATGTATTGACCATTGTTCAAAGGCGCAACATATTTTGCTTTAACAGCAAAACGGTTGTCTTCGTCTTCATCATTGTCGCCTTGATAGCCATCAATACCAACAGCAAGTAAAAGGTTAGAGACAGGTAAATAACCTACTAATGCGCGGTATGTTGTTGAATCATAGTCCTCGCTTGCTGAAATGCCAGCAACTTTTACTTCAGCTTTTTCTTCTTTGTAGCCTAATTCACCATTAAAGTAGAATTGTTCAAAGAAGTATTCAGCACCTAATGAAATATGGTGGCTGTCATATTCTGCTTTGCCTGCAAGCGGACCTGAAACAGGAAAATAATCTGATACATCTACTGTTTTTGTATCTAAATATTGCTGTTATGACCTAAAAATGCAGCTTCGTTTAATGGGCCATTTTTAGGGTTTACTGAGTCTAAATATAACGTGCCTTGTAAGTTGAACAATCCGTTTGAATCTACGATGTCATTGTCCCAATCTGTATAAGTAAAACCGCCATCAACTTGACCATCATAAGCAAATGTTGATGAAGTGAAAACAGCTAATCCTAGTGCAAGTAATGTCTTTTTCATAAAACCCTCGAAACATTATTGTTGTAAATAAAATGTAATAAATAGTAAAGCGAGCGTATTGTTCATATTATGTACATTGAAGTCAATGATTTGGATGATCAATCTGGCTGAAACTGTGCAAATGCTCTGTGATATAATAGGCGGCTATTTAAGCCAAATTTTTTGATTGAGAGTAATTCACGTGGAAATTAATCCGTATCTATTACAGCTAAAAGACTTAAACGACCGTGGTCAAACATTACGGGGGTATCTTTGACTACGATCTGAAAAAAGAGCGTTTAGAAGAGGTTCTACGTGAGCTGGAAGACCCAGCAATTTGGAATGATCAAAGCCGTGCGCAAGCAATGGCAAAAGAAAAAGGTGAACTCGAAAACGTCATTAACGTGCTCGAAGGGCTTTCAACTCAACTAGAAGATGCCCAAGCGATGCTGGATCTTGCGGTTGAAGCAGAAGAAGAAAGCTTACTTGTGGATGTGCAAGCAGAGTTAACTTCAGCGGAAGCAGAACTTGCGAAATTAGAATTCCGTCGTATGTTCAGTAATCCGATGGACCCGAACCCATGCTATGTCGAAATTCAAGCAGGTTCAGGTGGTACTGAAGCACAGGACTGGGCATCGATGTTACTACGTATGTATCTACGTTGGATTGAACGTCATGGCTTTAAAGCAGAAGTGATGGAAGAGTCTGATGGTGATGTGGCAGGGATCAAGTCTGCAACGATCCGTGTAGAAGGTGAGTATGCATATGGTTGGTTACGTACAGAATCTGGCGTACACCGTTTAGTCCGTAAGTCACCTTTTGACTCGGGTAATCGTCGCCATACTTCATTCTCAGCAGTTTTTGTATCGCCTGAAATTGATGACAATATTGAAATTGAAATCAATCCAGCTGATGTACGTACTGATACCTATCGTGCATCTGGTGCGGGTGGTCAGCACATTAACAAAACAGACTCTGCGGTACGTTTAACTCACGCTCCAACAGGGATTGTGGTGGCATGTCAGAACCAACGTTCACAGCACGCCAACCGTGACCATGCATGGAAACAGTTACGTGCAAAATTGTACGAACTTGAAATGCAAAAACGTAATGATGCGGCACAAGCGTTGGAAGATACCAAGTCAGATATCGGTTGGGGCAGCCAAATTCGCTCATACGTTTTAGATGACTCGCGTATTAAAGACTTACGTACCAGTGTGGAAAGTTCAAACACCGGCGCAGTACTTGATGGTGATTTAGATAAGTTTATTGAAGCCAGCCTCAAACAAGGTTTGTAATTTAAATTTATATAGAAAACAAAGTTCTATCTGTTTTTGATCATTATATCTAAAAAAATCGATATAAAAATCGAAAAAATACGATATAGTGTGTTCAAGATGCTGAATAGAACTTTGTTGTCCAAATTTTTATTTAATTAAACCCGTTTAAATTATGGATATTGATTTAATTTTTAAAGCACTTGCCAATCCGACTCGACGTCAAATCTTGGAATGGTTGAAAACACCTGAACAATTTTTGTCAGAAGAGCAATGTGGCGGCTTTAAGCGTGGTGTATGCGCTGGCAATATCGAAAAACTCGGTAATGTTTCGCAGTCTACGATGTCTAATCATTTGTCTGTGTTACAACAGGCGGGCTTAATTCAAGCCGAGAAATATGGTCAATGGTCGTATTTCTCACGCAATGAAGAACTCATTCAGCAATATATTGATTATCTGCAGAACTCACTTTAAATCATTTTTCGCATTTGAAGTGTCAGGCGAGACATATATGGCTGAACTTAATACTCCTCTCATTTTGGGTGATTTACACCTCAAAAATCGCGTTGTAATGGCGCCACTAACCCGTAGTCGTGCAACCATTGACCGTGTTCCAACGCCGATGATGGCTGAATATTATGCACAGCGTGCAAGTGCTGGATTAATCATTTCAGAAGCAACAGTCATTTCAGAAGCAGCTAATGGCTATTTGCAGACGCCGGGTTTATTTACCGATGCTCAAGTTCAGGGCTGGAAATTGGTGACCCAAGCCGTACATGAACAGCAAGGTTTAATTGTGGCACAATTGTGGCATGTCGGACGTGTCTCACATCCCGATCTTTTGAATGGTGATACACCAGTTTCTGCCAGTGCGGTACAACAGGCGGGTTATGTCAGTCTGCTTCGCCCAAAACGCGAATATGTCGTGCCACGTCCATTAGAGATTGCAGAAATCAAAAGCATTGTAGAACAATACAAACAGTCTGCAATCAAAGCCAAAGAAGCCGGTTTTGATGGTGTGGAATTGCATGCGGCCAATGGTTATTTGATCGATCAATTCCTACAAAGCAAAACCAATTTACGTGAAGATGAGTATGGTGGTTCTGTAGAAAACCGCGCACGTTTATTGCTTGAAGTGGTGGATGCGCTGATTGAAGTGTGGGGGGCAGGTCGTGTAGGTGTGCATCTTGCGCCGCGTGGTGATGAACACGACATGGGCGATCATGATCCACGTGAAACCTTTGGCTATGCCTTAGAGCAGTTGGGGCAGAGGAAGATTGCATTTTTCTTTACCCGTGAATATCTGGCGGATGACAGTATTAGTGATTATCTGAAACAGCGCTCAAATGGTGTGCCATATATTGCCAATATGCGTTTAAGCCGTGAAGATGCTGTAGATTTATTGGCCTCAGGTAAAGCCGATGCGGTGTCTTTTGGTAAAGCCTATATTGCCAATCCAGATTTGTTTGAACGTTTGCTAGCGAATGCTGCACTGAATGAATTGCAGTTGGAAAATATGATTGGAACAGATGTTGCCGAAGGCTATATTGATTATCCAAGCATGAAAAATAAATTTGGTTCAGGTCGTTCAACCTATTAATCGACACTTGAATACGCATTATCCATTAACATGTGGATAATGCTCTGATATATTCTGCCGATTCAAACCGTTTTTGAGCGTAATAATTTGACTACTCCTTTTTGGTATAACGCAGCTTTGGCGCTGATTAAGCCGCTATATCAATGGCGCATCAAAAAACGTGCTGAAGATTTCCAACTATATCAGCAAGAGTGTATTGAGCGCTTTGGGCCATTTCAGCCAGTTAAAAACCGTAATGCAATTTGGTTTCATGTGGTTTCCGTCGGAGAAACTAACGCTGCGCAGCCGCTGATTGAACATTATCTCAAAGCAGGTCATCCGGTCTTAGTTACCAATACCACCAAAACCGGACAAGCGCGTGCGAAACAATTATTTTTAAAAGCACCGTATGAATCGCTGTTTCAGGCCGTGTATTTGCCGGCAGATCAAAAAAAATTAGTCCGTCGTTTTATCGAAAAATATCAACCGAAAATGTTGGCTCTAGTCGAAACTGAACTCTGGCCAAATTTGATGATTGAAGCCGATCAGGCTAACGTTCCGAGTTTATTAATTAATGCCAGATTATCTGAAAAATCGGCGAAGGGTTATGGCAAAGTCCCGAGTTTGACGCAGCCGATGCTAAAGAGTTTAAAACAATTATTAGCGCAAGATCAGGCAACTTTAACGCGATTTATTGGGTTGGGTGCAAACCCGCATACCAGTCAGGTCGTCGGTAGTATCAAGTTTGATATTCATGCGCCTGATAGCTTTGTGCAACAAGCAGCGCAGTTGCGTCAAGATTGGGCTTTGCAAGATCGTAAAATCATCACCATTGCCAGTACGCATGCGCCCGAGGAACAAAAACTACTCGCAGCGCTGCAGCCGATTTTGCAACAACAGCCTGAGCTGTTATGTATCGTCGTACCACGGCATCCTGAACGCTTTGATGAGGTTTTTGTAGAAGCGCAGAAACTGAATTTACGTACACAGCGCCGCAGTTTAAAGCAAACGATTCAGCCTGAAACGCAAGTGTATTTGGCAGATAGTATGGGTGAATTATGGCTTTGGCTGGCACTGAGTCAGGCGTGCTTTGTCGGCGGGTCTTTAAATGAACCTGGTGGTGGGCATAATATTTTGGAGCCCATTACGTTACATGTCCCGACAGTATTAGGTCAGCATTATTTTAATTTTCAAACCATTGTGGATGAATTTGTAGCGGCCCATGCGGTTGTGGTTGTGCGGGATTTTGAGCAGGCGGCCAGTGCATTGGTTGACATCATTCAAAATACTGCGAAAGCTCAGGCTTTAAATGATGCAGCTCAGCTGATTATGCAAAAGAATACTGGGTCGCTGCAAAAGCATATTCAGGTGATTGATCAGTACCTTTGATTTTTCAACTATGATTTAAATTGGTTGATGCTTCAAATAGATGAATGAATAGGCTTGGCGGAGCCTTACATCTAAGGTTTGAAGAAAGGGCTTAGCCTTCGGCTGGAGGTACTCTTACGAAACGTTGTTTCTCATTCGGTAAAATGAGATGCTAAGCTTCGCATGGAAGCCATCTTGCGGTGCAATGCAGCTCACGACAAAACGCGTCGAATTTTTATGTCTAACAAATAATCGCTGAAATTTGAGTGATTCTATTGAGTGTTGCCTCGAACAGTTGTGGATGACGTTTTCGCGTATCCAATTGAACTGGGTAAGAGAATTTTTATGAACATCGTCCTGCTTGACCCACGTCAAACTGAATCTGAACTGTGGAGTATCAGTGCTAAACGCCAAATTGAGCATTTAAAAACCCATGTTGATGTACAGGTGGGCGATACCCTCAAAGTCGGGATTCGGGAAGGAAAGCGTTATTTAACCCAAATCGTCAGTATTGCGGATCACGGCATTCAACTTAAACCCTTACAAGAAGAAGAAGTACCAGCAAAGCATCCGGTGACTTTAATTGTGGCAATGCCTCGTCCGAAAGTGTTGCGCCGTCTGATCATGGATGCCGTCACCTTAGGCGTAGAAAAAATCATTTTGCTGCACAGTTATCGCGTGGATAAAAGCTATTGGCAGACCCCATTTTTACAGCAGCTCGATCACTATGTGACCTTAGGTTTGGAGCAGGCTAGTGACACTATTGCGCCCAAAATTGAACTGTATAAACGCTTTAAACCCTTTGTGGAGGATGTTTTACCGAGCGTGATTTCATCGGACTATCCCGCTTATGTTGCGCATCCTTATGTTGAAGATGTGATGCCCGCAGGGATTCAACATGGATGTACGATCATTATTGGACCTGAAGGTGGATTTATCCCTTATGAGGTGGATTTACTCATAAAAAACGGCTGCCAAGCAGTCAGCTTAGGCAACCGAATTATCCGTACAGAAACTGTGATTCCGTACGTTTTAGGGCGATTATTTAGCTGTTGAAGCTTCTGCCTCAGCTTGATCACCACGGTAAACTTTCACTTCCTGTACAGGGTACGGAATTGAAATACCATTTTGATTGAATGCTTGGATAACGTGTTCTTGCACTTCACTGATCGAGTTCGCAGTGGTGGTTTCAGTGGTATCAACCCACCAACGGACATTCAGATTGACCGAGAAATCAGCCAAAGCATTCACGTTTACGGTAAACGCAGGTTGGCTCAAAATGGTCGGGTCTTTGTCTAAAATGGCCAAAACAATGTTTTTAGCTTTTTGAATGTCATCTTCATAACCAATACCCACCACAAATTCACAACGACGACGTTGATAAGCGGTATTCACCGTTACCGCACTGGTGTAAACCGTCGCGTTTGGAATCACGATACGACGACCATCGGGAGAGCGTAGGAAGGTTGCACGAATTTGAATATCTTCAACTGTACCTTCCATTCCTGACACAATAATGTCGTCACCGATTTTGAACGGTTCACCGAGGAGAATCAAAATACCCGACAGTAAGTTCTGGAAAATATCTTTAAACGCGAAACCGATTGCAACCGAACCAATCCCCAAGGCACTCATGAGCTGACCCGGTGTGAAACCAGGGATCGCAATGACCATTGCAATCAGGAAACCGAAGAACATAATGGCTGAGCTACCGACACGGTTCAGGACCAAAACTAGATTTTGTTTTGAGTAAGAACGGTCAGTGAGCGCTTTACGAACAAAGAATCTAAAGAGTTTAGACAGTAGATAGAAGATCGTAAAAACAATTAATGCGATACAAATATAAGGCAGGCGTTCCCAAAATCCATCGACAAATTTATCGATCGTTGAGTATGCGTCATTATATTTAGAGGTATGTTCCAGCACGGTTTGTGCAGTTTTTTCAGTTGCCTCTTGCAAAAGTTGAGTCGTGCCTTGAGTGACATCACTCAAGGCATTTTCTTTTTCAGCCACGAGTTTTCCAAATGTTCAGATTTTTCGCTATTTTGCCTGAAATTAGTGGCGAAAATAACCCTCATTTACAGGCTTGCGAACGGATGTATCAAAATTCAGACAGGCTCAAATTCGGTTAGTGGCTTAGAAATATTCAGTACCTTGTTGAATGATTTCTGTCGGCGATTCAATTTCTCCGCTACCCATCATATAAGACGTGATGCTACCTGTAGCCACGAGCGACAAGACACTGATTAAAATCATCAACCATGCCAGAATTTTTTCCCAAACTGCAGCAGGGCGTGGCGCGCCGTATTGATTTACGGTCGGTGTGCCTGAGGCCAATAATAAATACAGGATAAAGAATAGATTGATCACGGGGATAAATAAGAGCAGTAGCAACCAACCGGCTTTATTGAGGTCATGCAGCCGACGCACGACAAAGACACAATAAAAATAGATATAGAGAATAATAATCGCCAAATAGGCGAGGCCAGATACCCCAGTGAATATGCCAACAAATTGCTCATTTAACGTCATGGTATTGATGTTGAAAATACCCACGGCAAGGCTTAAAGCGATCAAGGCAAAAAAGCTGATGATATTGAGAAAGCCATACCAACCAATCATGCTCAGTCGACCAAAACGTCCATCTGGTTTCAGGGGATTATCCGATGTAGTGGTCGTCTGACGGGAAAAGAAAGAAGAGTCATTGGTATTCATGCTTGGGTCAACTCAACGTGTATGGAAGAATAAAAAAGTGGAATGCTGAGTAAAATTACCTTTGCATTATAGGTTCAAATGAACTGATCAGATACTGAATTGAAACATGTTTTTGTTGAAATTTTGCTTATAGATGTGCTTTAAATGGGAAAGAATAATACGACCAAAGCATGATTGCTGCGATTAAAAATTAATCGTCATACTGCTGTGATGCAGAAATTATAAAAGTAGAAATGTGGCATGGCATCTCGTGATGAGATGAATCAGATCAAGGAAAATACAATATGAAAGAGATCTATCCAGTACCTGAAAGTTTTAAAAAAACCGCGCGCATCAATGAGTCGGAGTACTTTGAGCGTTATCAAAAATCGATTGAACAACCAGATGAGTTTTGGGCGGAGCAAGCGCAAAAGATCGATTGGATCAAACCGTTTACCCAAGTTAAAAATACAAATTTTAAGCAAGATGATTTCAAGATTGAGTGGTTTGCTGACGGTGAACTGAATGTCAGTGCCAACTGTCTCGATCGACATTTAAAAGAACATCCACATAAACCAGCCATTATTTGGGAAGGAGATCATCCTTCACGGCATAAAATCATTTCTTTTGAAGAACTGCATGATGAAACTTGCCGTTTTGCTAATGTGCTGAAAAAACATGGCGTGGGCAAAGGCGACCGTGTGGTGCTGTATATGCCAATGGTGCCAGAAGCGGCAATTGCGATGTTGGCCTGTACCCGAATTGGAGCAGTACACTGCGTGGTTTTTGGCGGGTTCTCACCAGACTCATTGGCAAGTCGTATCGATGACAGTCAGGCGAAAGTCGTGATTACTGCGGATTGTGGGATGCGTGGTGGCAAGCCCATTCCACTCAAAGAAAATGTCGATCTTGCACTCGACATTGAAGGCACATCTTCGGTTCAAAATGTCATTGTGGTGCACCGTACAGGTAACCCGATCGAAATGAAAGCGGATCGTGACCTGTGGTATCACATGGAAATCATGTCGGTCAATGATATTTGTCCACCTGAACCTATGAATGCCGAGGACCCGCTATTTATTTTGTATACATCAGGTTCGACAGGAAAACCGAAAGGTGTATTGCATACCACAGGCGGCTATTTAACCTATGTGAATTGTACCTTCCGTGAAGTTTTTGACCTTAAACAAGATGATGTGTTTTGGTGTACTGCCGATGTTGGTTGGATTACGGGACACTCTTATGTGTTGTATGGGCCATTGTCGAATGGCACCACGACCGTGATGTTTGAAGGTGTACCACAATATCCAAGTTGGGCTCGAACCGGACATATTGTCGATAAACACAACGTCACTATTTTATATACGGCACCGACTGCAATTCGCGCCATGATGCGAGAAGGGGATGCCTTTGTCCGAGAAAGTGACCGCAGTAGTTTACGTTTATTGGGATCGGTGGGTGAACCCATTAACCCAGAGGCATGGAATTGGTACTACACCGTGGTAGGTGAAAGCCGCTGTCCAGTGGTGGATACATGGTGGCAAACAGAAACGGGTGGTTTCATGATTACGCCATTGCCGGGAGCAACTGATTTAAAACCGGGTTCAGCGACGCGTCCATTCTTTGGTGTACAACCTGCGATAGTGGATGCTGAAGGCAATGAGCTTGAAGGCGCCGTAGAAGGCAATTTGGTGATTAAGGATTCTTGGCCGGGACAAATGCGAACCATTTGGGGTGATCCTGAGCGCTTTATTGAAGCCTATTTCTCCACTTATCCGGGGACGTATTTTACAGGTGATGGCGCACGTCGTGATGAGTCTGGCTACTATTGGATTACGGGCCGTGTGGATGACGTCTTGAACGTTTCAGGGCATCGATTGGGAACGGCTGAAATTGAAAGTGCGCTGGTTGCACATGATGCTGTGGCAGAGTCTGCTGTGGTGGGTATGCCACATGATATTAAAGGGCAAGGGATTTGCGCCTTTGTGACCTTACAAGCAGGGACAGCAGAGACGGATGAGTTACGTCAGGAACTGGTGGCTTGGGTACGCAAAGTCCTTGGACCAGTGGCAACGCCAGATGCATTGCATTGGGCGCCGGCCTTACCGAAAACCCGTTCTGGTAAAATCATGCGCCGTATTTTAAGAAAAATTGCGGCCAATGAGTTGGACTCTTTAGGTGATACCTCGACCTTGGCAGAACCTCAAGTGGTTGAACATTTGATTGCTACGGTTTATCCGAAGTCATAAGAACAATTTGAGCGTGAGTGATCACGTTCTGATGAAAGTTCACTATGGCTTATATGAAGGATTATTAAAGCAATAATGAACGTCCTTTCTCCTATAAAAGTTGATTAGGATGAAGGGACGTTCATGATGGATTTTATCCATCCTAAATACGACGTATAAAATGATCAAATTATAAGTCGCCTGAATCTTGGTGACTTAGATTTCATAAGATATAGATTTTACAGATATAGACTGCAGGCATTGAGATAAGCTGAATGCCTCTACTTTGTTAAGCTAAAACGGTAACAGAATAATCAGACAGATATATGAACGCTTCAATTCCATTGACTCAAGATCCGATCGACATTGCCCAAAAACTGGCGGCAGAATTTGCCACGACGGCTGCTCAGCGTGATAAGCAGGGGGGAAATCCCAAAGCTGAACGTGATTTGATTCGTCAAAGTGGTTTGCTTGCACTTTCCATTGGAAAACAATACGGTGGACAGGGGGCAGATTGGCTGACGATTTTTAAAACCATTCAAACCATTGCTCAAGTGGATAGCTCATTGGCGCATGTTTATGGTTTCCATCATTTATTGATTGCAACGGTACAGTTGTTCGCGCAGCCAGAGCAATATGGCCCGTGGTTTGAACAGACTGCACGTGAGCATTTATTTTGGGGCAACACCCTAAACCCTTTAGACCGCCGTACTACAGCGACGCAACTGTCTGAACATGAATATGTGTTTCATGGCGATAAAAGTTTTTGTTCGGGTTCCATGGATTCAGACATTTTGCTGTGTTCTGGCTTCAATGAAGATGGAAAATTATTGATCGGGGTGATTCCTACAGCACGTGAAGGCGTCAGTTTTCTCGGCGATTGGGACAATATGGGACAACGTCAAACCGACAGTGGAAGTAGCCATTTTGAACAAGTTAAAATTTCCAAAGATGAATTACTACTGAACCCGGGGCCTTTGAGTACACCGTATTCAAGCTTACGTCCGTTGATTGCACAGTTGATCTTTGTGCATATGTTTTTGGGGGTGGCAGAAGGGGCTTTTGAAACAGCAAAACAGACGGTTCAAAACCAAAAAGCGTGGTCAAAATCATTGGCTGAAAATGCAGTGAATGACCCTTTCATTCAAAAGCATTTTGCTGAGTTTTATGTGCAATTAGAAAGTGTACGATTATTGGCAGATAAAGCGGTTCAGCGTTTGCAATGGGCTTGGGAGATTGGTGCAGCTTTAACGGCGGAACAACGTGGAGAAGTCTCTATTGCGATTGCAACAGCCAAAATTGCGGCCACCAATAGTTCGCTGTACATTACGCAAAATATTTTCCAAGTGATGGGCGCACGTGCCACGACGGCCAAACTGAATTTAGACCGCTTCTGGCGCAATGTGCGTACCCAGACCCTGCACGATCCGATTGATTATAAATATCAGGAAGTTGGTGAATGGGTGCTCACAGCCAAAGTGCCAGATCCAAGTTTTTATTCTTAAACGTATATTGCACATGAGCCAATAAAAAGCCTCCGAAAGGGATAATGCCAGTCAGTTAAGCAAATTTTAGTAAAATGTAGTAAAAATGAGTGTATGTAAATACGCTCATTTTTTTATGTCTTTATCTGAACATTTAGAATCCACTCTTGAACATTCTCTCCCATCACTCAACCATTTTTGTGAACTTATTGATTTAAATTGGATTGAAACAAGCCTGCATCAAAC
>NZ_VPDB01000053.1:0-20919 GCF_013417925.1 Acinetobacter sp. YH12218 | reverse complement strand
AATAATTCAAGTGAATTTGTTTGAAAGAAGAACTTTAAAAGCTTTATTTTCACCCGATAAAATACCCATAAAACAAGAGGAAGCTCAAATGAGCTTCCTCTTGTGAAAAATTGTGGGACAGCAGTGGACATCGCCCTCTTTTATTATTTTAAAACACCCTGCAAATACATCGCGTTTTAAAAATAATCCTTTAGATCACTTCAACCACAATCTTACCCACATGGTCGCCTGTATCCATGGCTGCATGTGCTTCTTGAATTTGATCAAACTTAAATGTTTTGTAAATCATTGGCAGGCATTCACCTTTAGACCATAACGGAACAACATTTTCCTGAATGCCTTTGGCAATCTCTGCTTTTTCTGCAGTATTACGCGCACGCATGGTTGAGCCTGTAATCGTCAAGCGCTTCATCATGATTTGACCCAATTTCACCTCTTTGGCTTTTGCACCGCCTAAAAATGCGATATAGACCAAACGACCATCACGACGCAATAGATTGAGGTTCTGCGCCAAATACGGTGCTCCAACGATATCTAGAATGACATCTACACCTTGCTCATTGGTCGCTTCATTAATCACTTGCTCAAAGTCTTGAGTCTTGTAGTTAATCGCATGTGTGATATCAGAGATCGCTGCTACTTTTTCATCTGAACCGACCGTAGCAAAGGTTTTCATGCCCAAGGCATTACACAGCATGATTGCTGTGGTTCCAATACCACTGGTTCCCCCATGAATCAGCACCGTTTCACCTGCTTTGGCTTTACCCATTTGGAATACATTGGCCCATACGGTAAAGAAGGTTTCAGGAATGGCTGCCGCTTGGGTAAAGCTGACGCCTTCAGGAATCGCAATGGTTTGGCTTTCAGGCACCACGCAATATTCTGCATAACCGCCACCATTGGTCAGTCCGCAAACCTTATCGCCCACCTTAAACAAAGTGACTTCTGCACCCACAGCAACCACTTCGCCTGCAACCTCTAAACCCGGTACTGGTGTTACCCCTTTCGGCATTGGGTACAAGCCTTGGCGCTGTAAAATGTCTGGACGATTGATGCCAAAGGCATGCACTTTTACCAACACTTCATCCGCTTTCGCTTCTGGGATGGCAACGCTTTCATAGGCCAGTTTATCTACACCGCCTGGCTCAGTAATAATGACCTGCTGCATGCTTTGCTGTGACATTGTTTTTCCTTTTCAATTATTGACTATTCATCTATCTATGCACTATTTGAACATAGAAAGCATACAGATTGAATAACAATGGACTTATGTATAATTGGCTGACTATTTAGCAAATTAATAATAGGCAGCACATGGTTCAGGTTGTTGAATATAACGAAGATAACGCCAGCGACTATGAATGGTTCGATGGTTTTGCCGTGATTCGTTTCTATGCAGACTGGTGCGCGCCCTGTGTGCAGAACTTCCCTGTATTTGAGCAGTGCGCAAGTCAAATGTCCGCACAGCATGCACAGCTCAAATTTGGCAAGGTAAATATTGATTCCTCACCGATACTAACCTTGCGCTATAACGTTTATGGACTACCTTCAACCTTAGTATTTTATCGCGGGCAAGTCATTCAACGTATTGCAGGAGTTAAATCGCTGACTGAATTAACAGCCATCATTCAAGATGCTATGCAGTCACATTCAACTCATGACTAAACGGATGTACCTTTTATTTGGATGCAGACTCATTCGGCAGGCGTACAAACTTCATTAAAGTATTACGCACCAATGGCAACACGATCAAAATGAGCGGGAACGCCACCATCCATGACATACCCCAAGCGCGCAGCCAAATACCAAGAAAGCCTTCAACTAAGCCTTTATTCATCAGCATATTAAAGCAGGAAATTGAACCGCTCATAATGCCGGACAGAATTAGAGGCATCAGCCAAGTCATATGTTTGGGATGAAATTTTGGGCGTTGATTCATCTGTAAACACCTATTGTTCGTCTTGGGCTGCGTTCTGGGCTTTTACGGTTTGTTTCAGTGTTTTCATAAACTGGCCGAAATGCGGCATGAAATCTTTAAATAAAGGATGGTCTTTATTTTCCAGCAAGGTTTCACCAAACAGTTTCAGACCCACAGCAAAGGCTTTGGTTTTTTCATCATCTAACAATTGCGCTTTGGTCAAATGCTCCAGCACCTTAAACAAGTCATCATGGTTGTAGGCATTAAACTGCAAAGCTTCGGTATAGGTCGATGGATTGCCCTGTGCATCGGCAATGTGTTTGAGCGTAATTTCATATTGATGCTGCTTCATTGTGTCACCTCCATACGGCTGATTTCAACGGCCGCCTGATCGATTTTTTCTGCAATGACATACACTTGTTCAGGTGTCAGTTCACAGTGCTGAATTTTGATACGCAGTGATGCTTTTAGGTTTTCCATCGCACGTTTGATGTCAACGTATTGTTCGTTGTTATGAATTTGCTTGCGAGTATCAAAACGGCACAGGATCTTCTCTACTGTGACTTTTTCAGTATTTAGATGCTCTACGCCTAACTGTGTAACGCTGTATTGTTTACGGTCTTCTGCATTCAGTTCTGCATGTATGTATTGCTGTTCTTCAAGGTAATTCAGCGTTGGGTAAATTGTACCTGTGCTTGGGCTGTAACCTCCGCCGACGATTGCGCCGACATCTTTGATAATATCGTAGCTGAACTTAGGTGCTTTGGAGATGAGATGCAGCACCAATAGTTTCATGTGCCCTGCTTCAAACAGGCGTTTGCGGGTTTTGACAGGACTTTCGATGTCTACAATCAGATCTGATTTCGACATAGGAAAGATATAGCTTAAGGTTAATTAAGATATATCTTAATATAATTTTATAAAATAAAAAACCACTTTTCAGTGGTTCTTAAAATTAAGAAAATACAAAATTATCCTGTAAATTCTTATATGCAATATCTATCTGGCGTGGAGTAAATTTCTTTTTATTTATATTCCAATTATGAATTTTATTTACTAATTCCTCTCTATCTTTGGAGCCTTCATATTTAGCTACCCAATGCACAGAGGCAAGTAACTCCAGACCAAATCTACTTTCAAAACCATCTACTATATCTGTAACTTTTTCAAAACGCTGCAATGTTTCAGGATAATTCTTAAGATATTCTCGAGCTTCTTCAACAGCACCAGGAACTAAACTGAGTGCTTTAGAAGGATCATCTCCACCATCATCATATCCCTGAATATAATGCCCTTCCATTACATTTAATACATGTCTTAAATTATCAGCATAAGGTCCATAAAGAGCTTTTTTATAATTTAAGCGCAAGGGTTCTCCTGCTTCCTGCATAAAATATAAAAGTTTTTGTACTTCCAACAAAGAAACAAATGGATCCAGTAGACCTTTTAAATATCTTTGCATTAATTCAATTAAAATTGCACGACCTGGAGTCATATTTGGCACTTGTTTATTGATTACTTTTTCAATTTTTATATTTGAATTTAATGGCTCGTATATCAAAATATCAATATCTGATAATCCATCTAAATAGTGAACAATTCTTTCTTTGACAATTTTCCAATCCAATCCCCCTAAACCTGCTCCTAAAGGAGGAATTGCTATAGACCTTATTTTTTTATCTTTAATCTCTAAAACTAAACTCTGCAAGCCGGATTCAATATCTTCAATACGACTTGCACCTTTCCAGTGTCTTTTTGTCGGGAAATTAATAATATATTTAGGATTAGTTAGTCCTAATGTTTCATAAATGAACATTTTTCCTGGTACTACTTCATTTCGTTTGCATGCTACAGCATAGTGTTTAAAGTTATCTGGCCATGCTTTCTTAAATTGAAGAGCAATGCCTCTACCCATTACACCAACACAATTAACTGTATTAACAATAGCTTCCACATCAGCTTTTAATATGTCGCCATGAGTAAATGTAATCATAACGAAATCTCAATAGTACCAATCTTGTTGGATTCTAACATGTGGCCTATGAGTTTGACCAACTAATAAAACGTTAACACGATTCAACATAGCTTGATTATAAACACCTATTTCTTTAACTAAATTCCATGAAATTGAATTCTCAATCAAAAATTCAGCTTGTTTTTGATCTCTACAGCCACTCCAATATCGACTAGAAATAGCATTCCAATCCAATAGACTTAGATCACTTAAATTATTGTAATCTTCAAAGAATCTAGAACCAGCATTAGTAGAGGTAAAGACCCAACGCCTTCTATTAGCTATTGCCCATTGAACACATTCATGCATATCAAAACGCAAATGAATGATATCAGACTGCCCTCCATCGTACGTTAAATCTGAATTACCCTGATTGATCATATACAGCATTACTGATCTGGGACAAAAATAGAATGGAACACATTCCCCCACATATAAATTAGGATAACAACTTAGAGTTAGCTCTGTTAAACGCCTTTGCTTTATGTGACTTAGACCAATTACCGTACCACCAAACTGATTTTGAGACACAATACTATCTGACAATAATCCATGTGATATTATCGACGAAAGTTTATCAATGTGCGCAATATGATATAAATATGGGTTAAGTGGTACTGTCATCAAATCATCCATGAATTTTTTCTATTTCTTTTTATTGGGATACTTAAAATAAAATCAACTTAAATTATTCAATTTATATCCTTTTTATAAAAAAACCCGCTTTTCAGCGGGTTATTCTAAATCAATTCAATCTATTACAGACGAACTAACTCAACAATTTTCTCAGCAACTTCTTCAGCAGTCTCGAATGCATAAGTCACATCAGTACCTTCAGCAGTATCTGTAATCACAACCACACCAGTTTCACGTACAAGCGCGACTTGCTCTACAGTTAAACCAGCTTTCGCAATCGCAACCACACCTTGTTGAATCAACAAACTTTCAATCGCTTGCGCATTTTCAAGGGCTTTCGCAGTCACAGTTACCGCAGCAGGTTTTTGACCTAAACGTGCAGCACGCGCTTCAGCAGTTACAGGCTCGTTGTGTGCAGTCCATTCAACCGCAGATTCAACCATACCCGCACCAACAGTCACGTTGCTTAAACGGTCAATAAAGATGAATGAACCTGTGTAACGACTGTCTTGGTAACGGTCAAATACCACTGGCGCATCAAACTCAATCGTTACATCTGCAATCGCATTCAATTCAAGCTGTTCAACTTCCGTTTTTTCCAGTGTGTTCACATTGGTACGATAGTTAATTTTCGCAACTTTCGCAGGAATAGTTTGTGTACCAAACTTCACGTTATACAGCTTGCCAACTACTAAAGGCGCATCTGTCATCCATACCACAGAGGCACGTGCAGAACGTGAAATGAGTGGCTGTTCGCCCGCTTTCACCAACACGTTACCACGTGAAATATCAATTTCATCGTTCAGTGTTAAAGTTACCGCTTGACCTGCAACAGCATGGTCTAAGTTACCGTCAAAAGTCACGATTTCTTTAACAGTCGAAGACTTACCAGATGGTAATGCAGTAATGGTATCGCCAACTTTCACTTCACCAAGTGCAATCGTACCGCAGAAACCACGGAAGTCGAGGTTCGGACGGTTTACATATTGAACAGGGAAACGGAATTCGTGCTTGCTCGTATCATGCGAAATTTCAACAGTTTCCAAAGTCTCCATTAAAGTCTGACCTTGGTACCACGGCGTATTTGGCGATTTGTTTACAACGTTATCACCATTCAACGCAGAAATTGGCGTGAAGATAATGTTCGCAGGTTTACGGTCGCCTAATTGGTTCACGAACTCGTTGTATTCAGCTTGAATCTCATTGAAGCGCGCTTCAGAGAATTCAACCAAGTCCATTTTGTTCACTGCAACCACAATGTTACGAATACCCAAAAGGCTTGCAATAAATGAGTGACGACGCGTTTGGGTTTGAACGCCATAACGCGCATCAATCAAGATGATCGCTAAATCGGCAGTCGACGCACCAGTCGCCATGTTACGTGTGTATTGCTCATGCCCTGGGGTGTCAGCAATAATGAACTTACGTTTTTCTGTAGAGAAATAACGGTAAGCCACGTCAATGGTAATACCCTGCTCACGTTCCGCTTGCAGGCCATCTACAAGTAAAGCCAAGTCAGGCGCATCACCCGTAGTACCGACTTTTTTAGAGTCACGAGTCACCGCTTGCAATTGATCTTCATAAATCAATTTTGAATCGTAAAGCAAACGACCAATTAGAGTCGATTTACCATCATCCACGTTACCGCAAGTGAGGAAACGTAGAAGGTCTTTATTTTCGTGTTGTTTTAAATACGCCAAGATGTCTTGGCTAATTAAATCTGATTGATGAGACATTGCTCAAAGCTCCACATATTCTTTTGAAATCGGTTTCTGAATCTTTTTAATCCCTCTAAATCTCCCTTTAAGAAAGGGAGACTTGGCTCCGTTCTTTCTCGGGAGTTCCCCCTCTTTCGTAAAGAGGGGGTTAGGGGGAGATTATGAGATTCTTAGAAGTAACCTTCCTGCTTTTTCTTTTCCATCGAACCTGCTTCGTCATGGTCGATCATACGACCTTGACGTTCAGATGTGGTGGCTAAAAGCATCTCTTGGATAATTTCCGGTAAAGTTGTTGCAGTTGATTCAACCGCACCTGTAAGTGGGTAACAACCTAAAGTACGGAAACGCACCGATTTCATTTGTGGCACTTCACCTTCGTTTAAACGCATACGCTCATCATCAACCATGATCAGTGTACCGTTACGCTCAACCACTGGACGTTCAGCAGCCAAGTACAAAGGAACCAATTTAATATTTTCGAGGTAGATGTATTGCCAAATATCCAACTCAGTCCAGTTAGACAATGGGAACACACGAATACTTTCGCCTTTGTTCACTTTACCATTGTAAAGATTCCAAAGTTCAGGACGTTGGTTTTTAGGGTCCCAACGGTGTTTAGTATCACGGAATGAGTAAACACGCTCTTTGGCACGAGATTTCTCTTCGTCACGGCGCGCACCACCGAAAGCCGCATCAAACTGATATTTATCAAGTGCTTGTTTTAAGCCTTGAGTTTTCATAATGTCAGTATATTTTGAGCTACCGTAATCGAACGGATTCACGCCTGCGTCTTTACCTTCTTTGTTTTGATGCACGATCAAATCAAAGCCATGCTCTTTTGCCATGTTGTCACGGAAAGTAATCATGTCTTTAAATTTCCAACCCGTGTCTACATGCAGTAGTGGGAATGGAAGTTTGGCAGGATAGAATGCTTTTAAAGCAAGATGCAGCATGACCGCTGAATCTTTACCGATTGAATACAGCATGACTGGGTTTTCGAACTCAGCAGCAACTTCACGGATGATATGAATACTCTCAGCTTCAAGCTGTTTAAGATGAGTAAGTCTTTCCTCATTTAATGACATGGACAACACCAGCTTAGAATATGTGTACTTATTACACTTTTAAAGATATATATACATTATAGTGATTAAGCTTTCATAACGATTGCTTGTTTTGTGATATTGATATTCTTATTCGTCATATACAAATTGTCTGATACTGCTTATCAATTTTAATTAATTTAATACAATAGACTTATCAATTTCATTATTATTCTAGTCCGAGATCCTTAAGTTTACGCAATTTTTTATCAATTAACTAATCGCTAAATCCTCTAAAAAATCGGTATTCAAACTCGCTCAAAGTACCTAAAGTAGCTATATCACTCTCCAATAGTTATTGATATGCCATATAGTCACTATACGCTTGAAACCTTAAAGTCGCTGATAGAAGCAGCAGGTCTTGCTGGCTATATTTATCAGCATTCTTCACACATCCTCGTGCTCCAAGAAGCCTTAAATGATGACGGCAGCCCGCTGAATAACTTTATCCAACATGAGCTGAGTGCAGACCAAATTGGCCTTCAGTTCGGCCTACGACTTTTGGACAATAAACTCGAATTTTTGATTGGGGTGACTCATAGTAACCAAGATCGTGGCTATGAAATTGGCGCTGGCAATTTAAAGGCCGATCAACGTGCATTTAATCTGCTCTATGCTTTTTATAATTTCCCCAAAGCATTTTACTTAATCCACTTCCCGCTCGCAGCCAATAGCACCCAGTTAGAAGAAGAAATTGAAAAGCAACTGTTTCAACTTGAAAGCTTGGGCTTTTTAGACACCGCGATTAAAACCAATCCGATGGGCGAACAAGTGAAGTGGATGAAAACCTTTATTGTTCAAGCGGCATTAGATATGAAAGTACGCATTCAAACTTCATTGTTATAAAAACGGTTAAAGCCACCTAAAAAGCGCTCTATTGAACGCCAGTTCAAATCTCCATATGACATCGAAAGTCACGGCAAAGCCCTCAGCACTGCTGTGACGCTTATAAATTTACATTTCCTAACATTGTTTTCTGTGCCGTTTAATAGGCCATTTCTCTCCCTTGAGCACGACCACTTATATATCTGCAATTAGACTGAAAATTTGATTGATCACAATGACTTAAATCTTAAATGGGTAAAGCAGAAATACTATTAACTTTAGATTTAGATAATCCTGACTTAATTGATCAACTATTTTTAAAGAAAAACTTAGTAATAGCTCACATAAAAGCCGACTTTTTGTTAATCTGATCTGTAATTTTTTTACACAATTTCGACAGATAATGTTATTTTATTTACTGAAAAAAATTCGGCCAGAATTATTTTTTTTGATTTTTTATAAGCATAAATATAGAGATAAATATAATGTGGGAATTGTTTACTCACCCGTCTAATATCGTGTTTAGCATCAGTCTCTGCTTAATGTTCTTGTTTGGACTTTTTGAGATTGTGTTAACAATTTTAGGGGGTGGTTCTCAAGGCTTCTTAGATCAATTCCTACCTGAGGATGTTGGTCATAATGCAGAGCTAGGTGTAGATGCCGATGCAGGTATCGTGACACGTGTGCTCGATTGGTTGTATTTGGGTCGTATTCCACTGTTTGTATGGCTCATCATTTTCTTATGTGTCTATAGTTTATTGGGCTTTACTATTCAAGCCGTCGTTAACCAAATGACCAGTATGATGTTCAGTGCATGGATTATTGCACCTGCATGTATTTTTCTGTGCATGCCCTTCGTACGTTTTAGCGCAATGCTCATTGCCCGTATTTTACCGCAAGATGAAACAACCGCCATTTATAGTGATGAATTGATCGGTAGAACGGCCACGATCATTTTGGGTGATGCACGACCACAGTCTCCTGCTCAAGCCAAAGTCAAAGATCAACACGGATTGACCCATTATATTTTGGTTGAACCTGAACAAGATGAAATTTTCAGCCAAGGTCAATCAGTGGTTTTAACCCAAAAAACAAATGTAGGCTTTCAAGCCACCATGCTCTAAATTTTGAATGAATTGATGCTCGATCAGTTCTTTTAACACCATATAAATACATTTAACGCGTCATACGTTCAGCAAATCTCGAAGTCATGATGAGTCAACAAAATACTGATTTTTAAACCAAACTTGTTAGCACTTTAGAGGGTTAACTTGAACTACAACAAAAGAGATAAACGTCCATGTTAGACATTATTCCAAGCGGTATCCTTGTTTCAGTCGGGATAATTTTTGCCGCACTTATTTTTATTGGTTTTATTATTGCTCGACTTTATCGTCGCTCAAGTAAAGAAATTTCATTTGTGCGTACAGGCTTCGGCGGTGAAAAAGTGATTTTAGGTGGCGGTGCTATTGTGCTTCCGGTGCTGCATGAAATTATCCCTGTCAATATGAACACCCTACGTCTTGAAGTTCGCCGTGCAGATGACCAAGCGCTGATTACACGTGACCGTATGCGTGTCGACGTGATGGCGGAGTTCTATGTCCGTGTGAAACCAACCGCAGATTCGATTGCTACAGCAGCACAAACGTTAGGTCAAAAGACCATGTCACCAAATGAGCTTAAAAATTTGGTCGAAGGTAAATTCGTTGACTCTCTACGTGCAGTTGCCGCAGAAATGGCGATGGAAGAATTGCATGAAAAACGTGTCGACTTCGTTCAAAAAGTTCAGCAAGTGGTGTCTGAAGATTTACATAAAAACGGTTTGGAACTTGAAACCGTTTCATTAACTGGCTTAGACCAAACAGGCTTTAAATACTTCAACCCACAAAATGCGTTCGATGCTGAAGGTTTAACTAAACTGACAGAAACCATTGAAGACCGTCGTCGTAAACGTAATGCGATTGAGCAAGATGCAGATCTTGCAATCAAGACCAAGAACTTAGAAGCAGAACAAGCACGTCTACAAATTTTGCGTGAAGAAGAATATGCAAAACTGCAACAAGAACGTGAAATTTCAATCCGTCGTGCAGAACAGCTTGCAGAAATTGCATCACAAGAAGCTGCTAAAAAACGTGAAGCCGAAGAAGCGCGTATTGCTGCTGAACGTGAAGTTGACTTAAAGCGTATTACTGCTGCACGTGACGTTGAAAATCAAAATATTCAAAAGTCACAAATTATTCAGCAAGCCCAAGTGGAACAAAAGAAAACCATTGAACTCGCTGAGCAAGACCGTGCTATTGCCATTGCTGAAAAATCTCGTGCTGAATCTGAAGCTAAAGCGCATGCCGATCAAGCCCGTGCTCAAGCGGTAAAAGCCGAAGAAGAAGTAATTACCGTGCGTCAAATCCAACAAGCTGAACGTCAAAAAGCTGTTGAATTGGTTTCTGCGAAAGAAAAAGCAGAGAAAGATGCGATTGCCATTACTGTCGCGGCTGAAGCGGGTAAACAAGCAGCTGCAGATGATGCAGAAGCTATCCGTATTGCAGCTGAAGCCGAAGCTGAAAAAGTTCGCTTAAAAGCAAAAGGTGAAGCTGACGCAAAAGTTCTCTTGGCTCAAGCGATGGAAAAACAATACCAAGTTGATGCTGAAGGTACACGTGCAGTGAACGAAGCAAACAACGTATTGTCATCTGAACAGGTTGAAATGCAAATTCGTTTAGCGATGCTGAAATACTTACCTGAAATCATTCGCGAAAGTGTGAAACCAATGGAAAACATTGATGACATTAAGATTTTGCAAGTAAATGGTCTAAATGGTGGTCATGCAGGTTCTTGCCAAGGTGATGCTCACCACGAAGGCAGCGGCAATGTTGCCTTGTCAGACCAAGTGGTGAATAGTGCCCTACGCTACCGCAGCCAGGCCCCACTGATTGATAGCTTGATGAGTGAGCTTGGTATCCAAGGTGGCGATATTAACGGTTTAACTCAGAGCTTAAAAACCAGCAAAAACTAAGTTTTTGATTGAGATAGGGCTCCATCAAATCTCTTTATTCAGAAGTGATTGCTTGAGCAACACATTCTAAATGAATTAAAAAAGCAGTGTCCGCACTGCTTTTTTTATGGCTTAGATACTTGTACTTATGGGCATACAATCTCCCAAAGAAATGAACAACATTTTCTGTCTTATCAGAGCGCTTTTAATGGTTTCTGACATTTATATTTCGCATCACAGCCTGATGTTAAATCAATGAACAAATGGCGTATTTCATAAAAATACTCATTTAGAAGCTATAGAGCAAACAGCATAAAATTATGAAACAAAATATTTAAAATCAATTAATTGATATATCCTTCTCATCTTACAGAATAAGATATTTACTTCTATATATTCAGCTCGATAACATTTTGTTCTATCTATTGTTTTTATAAAACTTGGAAATTGCTTATTAAATTGAAAATAGGGCCTAACAAGGTTTTTGCACTTCAAACCATCAACTAAAAAATAATAGCTGACTATAGATGTATATGCTCATGTAGATTTTCTTAAAAAAATTTCATCACTGAGATAGCAAATTTCACCAATTTTAAAGCTCCCCCTTCTCATATTCCTGATCTACCATCCTTTGTATAAGGCTTGAGAAAATTACAAATAAAATAAAATAATTTCTATTGAAAATATTAGGCTTCATCCAAGTAAAAAAGCTCTTTAATGATAAAGATCCATTAAAAATCTCAATTAAATTAGTTATTTTCCCTAAAATCAATATACTGCACGCCATACGAAATTATTTTTAAAAATCATAAACCTATGACCATCCCCGCAATCATCACATATTCGGATTATTATGTGTTCTTTACATTTCATAGTTATTGAACAACCAATATTCCATCCGTTTATGCAGCGTCACTGCACCCCAAAGCAGAACACATAGCCATGCCCTTATGGCTTTTGCATAGCGGCTGAAATACGCTTTTTTTTGCGTAAAAAAAAGAGAATCCGAAGATTCTCTTTTGATGTTTAAGTATGGCGATTAAACCAAACCTTTGCCTTTCAGCACTTCGTACATGGTCGAACCTAATTCAGCAGGACTACGGGTATAAGCCATACCCGCTTTTTCAAAGGCAGCGAATTTCTCTTCAGCTGTGCCTTTACCGCCCGAAATGATTGCCCCTGCATGCCCCATACGTTTACCTTTAGGTGCAGTTACACCCGCGATATAACCAACAACAGGCTTTGTAACATTCGACTGGATATATTCAGCTGCTTCTTCTTCTGCTGTACCACCAATCTCACCAATCATGATGATCGCTTCAGTTTGCGGGTCGTCTTGGAACAGCTTTAAGCAATCAATTTGGTTCATACCCGGAATTGGATCTCCCCCAATACCGATACACGTCGACTGACCTAGACCCAGCTTGGTGGTTTGCGCTACAGCTTCATAGGTCAGAGTCCCTGATCGCGAGATAATGCCGATTTTACCCGGCTGATGAATATGCCCCGGCATAATACCGATCTTACATTCACCCGGAGTAATAATCCCTGGACAGTTCGGACCAATTAGACGTGCATTATTACCATAGGTTTCTAGGTAACGTTTAGCTTTTAGCATATCGAGTGTAGGCACACCTTCCGTAATCACGACGATCAGCTCAACACCTGAATCAATCGATTCAATAATTGAATCTAGGACAAATGGTGCAGGTACATAAATCGAGGTTGCCGTTGCACCCGTTTCACGCACCGCTTCTTTCATGGTATTAAATACGGGCAGATTCAAATGTTGTGTGCCGCCTTTGCCCGGAGTCACCCCACCAACCACTTTTGTGCCGTAAGCAATAGATTGTTCTGAATGAAATGTGCCGTTTTTACCGGTAAAACCTTGTACCAATACTTTGGTGTCTTTATTAACTAATACGCTCATGATCTCTACTCCCTTAGCCTTTTACCGCAGCAACAATTTTTTCTGCAGCATCAGCCAAGCCATTTGCAGAAATCAATTTCAAACCTGATTCATCAAGTAATTTTGCACCCAACTCTGCATTGTTCCCTTCTAAACGAACAACCACAGGTACAGTCACATTTACTTCTTGAACCGCTGCAATAATTGCTTCAGCAATCATGTCACAACGTACAATCCCACCAAAAATGTTGATTAATACACCTTGTACAGAACTATCGGCCAAAATAATTTTAAAGGCTTCAATTACGCGTTCTTTGGTCGCGCCACCGCCTACATCTAGGAAGTTTGCAGGTTGACCACCATAGAGTTTAATGATGTCCATGGTTGCCATCGCTAGGCCAGCACCATTGACCATACAACCAATATTGCCTTCTAAGGCAACATAGTTCAAATCAAATTCTGATGCTTTCAGCTCACGCTCATTTTCTTGCGTTTTATCGCGTAGTGCTGCGATTTCTGGTAAACGATACAAGGCATTCGAGTCGATACCAATTTTTGCATCCACACATAAAATCTCGCCATTTTCACGTACGGATAACGGGTTAATTTCAAATAAGGCAAAGTCATTTTCAATGAATGCTTGATACGCAGCAGACATGATTTTGACAAATTGATTCACTTGACCATCTTTTAGGTTTAAAGCAAATGCCACTTCACGCGCTTGAAATGGTAATAAACCTACTAGAGGATCTACTTCAACTTTAATAATTTTTTCAGGGGTTTCTTCTGCAACTTTTTCAATTTCCACACCACCTTCAGTCGATGCCATAAAGGTCACACGGCGGCTAGAGCGGTCAACGACAGCACCTAGGTACAATTCACGCTCTACTGGATAAACATCTTCAGATACCAAAATACCGCTGACGGGTTGACCTAATGCATCTGTTTGATAAGTGACTAAGCGTGAACCGACCATTTGATTCACATAATCAGTGGCTTCTTGCGCAGATTTTACAACTTTAACGCCGCCCGCTTTACCACGACCACCTGCATGGACTTGGGCTTTTAAAACTGCAAACTTACCACCCAATTGCTCAAAAGCTTTGACTGCTTCTTCTGCGGTTGTTACAAATACGCCTTCTTGGACTGGCATACCATATTTTTTTAATAACGCTTTAGCTTGATATTCGTGTAGATTCATTGAACAACCTTTTACTCTTTTTTCGCTTTGTTATGACCCATTAAAGCCCAGACATCCGTCAAAGCAGCTTTAACCTTTTTTAAATCTTAAAATATTTCTTATCTTTATTTTTAGATGATTATTCAAATTAAAACAACCATCTGAAACAAAAAAGAGCGGCCTAAGCCGCTCTTTTTACATCTTATTTACGTTTACGCTGAATCGCGTGAATTGCACGCCCATCGACTGCAAGTGCAGCTTCGTGAACGACTTCAGAGAATGTCGGGTGACCGAAAGTCATTAACTGTAGGTCTTCAACACTTGATACGAACTCAAGTGCGATCATGCCTTGGTGTACGATGTCAGACGCAGCAGGTCCAATCACGTGCATACCGAGTAGACGATCTGTCTTCGCATCAGCAACAAACTTAACAAAGCCTGCGTTTTCACCAGCAGCCATTGCACGACCATTTGCAGCAAAGCCAAATTGACCTGTTTTAACTTCGTGGCCTTTTTCTTTCGCTTGCTCTTCTGTTAAACCAACCCACGCCGCTTCTGGGTGTGTGTAGATGACAGAGATGATTGTGTCGTAGTTCACTTGAGCTGCGTGACCGTGCATACGTTCAACAGCCATTACGCCTTCTTCCATTGCTTTATGTGCAAGCATTGGACCACGTACCAAGTCACCAATTGCGTATACGCCTTCAACCGAAGTTGCACACCAATCGTTTACTTCAACTAGACCGCGTTCAGTAAGTTTAATGCCTGAATCTTCAGCCAATAAACCTTCTGCATATGCTTTACGGCCAACACAAACGATCAATTTATCGAAAGTTTGAGTTTTGTCTTCGCCACCTTGCGTGTACTTAACAGTAACTTCACGGCCATTCACTTCTGTACCAGCAACTTTAGCGCCAACACGGATATCAAGACCTTGTTTAGTCAATACTTTTTGGTAGTCTTTTGCCAAAGCTTTATCAGCCATTGGTAAGAATGCATCCATTGCTTCAAATACAACAACTTCAGCACCTAGACGACGCCAAACAGAACCAAGCTCTAGACCAATGACACCCGCACCAATTACGCCAAGACGTTTAGGCACTTCTGGGAACTCAAGCGCGCCAGTAGAGTCAACAATAATGTCTTGATCTACAGGAGCAACAGGAATATTTACCGGCACAGAACCCGATGCAAGGATTACATATTTAGGTTCTAAAATTTGAGTTTCACCTTCGTGAGATACAAACTCAACTTTCTTACCTGCAAGTAATTTACCTGTACCTTTTAACCATTCGATACCGTTGCCTTTAAGTAGGCCATCAATACCCATTGTTAATTGGTTAACAATTTTGTCTTTACGATCAAGTAATTTTGCAAGATCAAATTTCACTTCACCTGTTGTAATACCGTGGTCATCTAAGTGATGAACGGTATCTTCATAGCGGTGAGATGAATCAAGTAATGCTTTAGATGGGATACAACCCACGTTTAAGCAAGTACCACCTAAAGATGGTTTACCTTTATGAATACGTTTTTCAATACAAGCTACTTTAAAGCCTAATTGAGCAGCGCGGATAGCAGCTTCATAACCACCAGGACCGCCACCAATAACAACTAAATCAAATTGAGACATATGTATCTCCAAAAATGGGCTTAGAGGATCGCTCTAAGCCCATTGCATTATTCTGAAGTATTAAAGATCAAGGATTAGCTTAGCTGGTTCTTCTAACAATTCTTTGATTGTTACAAGGAAGCCTACTGCTTCTTTACCATCGATTAGACGGTGGTCATAAGAAAGCGCTAAGTACATCATTGGCAAGATTTCAACTTGACCATTTACAGCCATAGGACGTTCTTGGATTTTATGCATACCCAAAATCGCAGTTTGTGGCGTATTTAAGATAGGTGTAGAAAGCAAAGAACCGAAAGTACCACCATTAGTAATAGTGAATGTACCGCCAGTCATATCTTCAATACCCAATTTACCATCACGCGCTTTACCAGCGTATGCACGGATACCATTTTCAACTTCAGCATAGTTCATGCGGTCAGTGTCACGAAGAACTGGAACTACTAGACCACGGTCGCTTGATACAGCAACACCGATGTCGTAGAAACCGTGATAAACGATGTCATTACCATCAATCGAAGCGTTTACAGCTGGGTAGCGTTTAAGTGCTTCAGTTGCCGCTTTAACGAAGAATGACATGAAGCCAAGACGTGCACCATGACGCTTTTCAAAAGCATCTTTGTATTGCGCACGCATTTCCATGATTGGTTTCATGTTTACTTCGTTGAACGTAGTCAACATTGCAGTTTCTTGAGTTGCAGCAAGTAGACGTTCAGCAACACGCTTACGAAGACGAGTCATAGGAACACGTTTTTCGATACGTTCACCAACAGCAACGCTTAATGGCGCAGCAGCAGGAGCAGCTGGTTTAGCTTGATGGTTTGCAACATCTTCTTTAGTGATGCGACCGCCACGGCCAGTGCCAGCAACGTCAGCAGCAGCAATGCCAGACTCAGTCAATGCTTTACGCACTGCAGGAGCTTGATCAGCAACAGGTTGAGCACGTTCAACAACAGGAGCAGCGCCCGCTTGAGTTTGCGCAGCAGCTTGTTCTACTTTCTCTTCTGATTGAACAGCTTGAGTTTGAGCAGCGCCAGAAGCAGCACCTTCTTCAAAAGTCGCAATCACTTCGTTCGATAAAACTGTATCGCCTTCGTTTTTAACAATTGCAGAAATCGTACCGTCAGCAGGAGCTACAACTTCTAAAACAACTTTATCTGTTTCAATATCACAAATCACTTCGTCACGTGATACTGCTTCACCTGGTTGTTTGTGCCAAGTTGCAACTGTACCGTCAGCAACTGACTCTGGGAATACCGGTGCTTTAATTTCGGTTGCCATTATTAAGAATCTCCTGTTATTCAGCTACGATAGCTAAAGCATCATTTACGAGCTGAGCTTGTTGTTTTGCGTGCAAATATGGTGAACCACAAGCCGGTGCAGCAGAAGCTTCACGACCTGCATAACTAATACGAACTTGTTTGCCCGCTTTCATCACGTCGTCATACAGACGCGGAGCGATGAATAACCATGCACCTTGGTTCTTCGGTTCTTCTTGAGCCCAAACCAATTCTTTAACATTTGGATATTGTGCAAGAACTTCAGCAAGACGTGCTTCTGGGTACGGATACAATTGTTCAATACGAACGATTGCTGTGTTGTTCAATTCTTTTTCACGACGTTTTTCAAGTAAGTCGTAGTAAACCTTACCACCACAAAGCACTAGACGAGTTACGTCTGACTTGTTGATGTTGTCGATTTCGTCGATCACAGTTTGGAATGAACCATTTGCAAGTTCTTCTAATGTAGAAGTTGCAAGTTTGTGACGAAGAAGAGACTTCGGTGAAGTCACGATCATTGGTTTACGGATTGGACGAAGTGCTTGACGACGCATCGCATGGTAAATCTGCGCTGGTGTAGTCGGTGTGATCACTTGCATGTTTTCTTCAGCACATAGCTGTAAGAAACGCTCTAAACGAGCTGATGAATGCTCAGGACCTTGACCTTCAAAGCCATGTGGAAGAAGCATAGTCAGACCGCATACACGTTCCCACTTAGTTTCGCCAGACGCGATGAACTGATCGATTACAACCTGTGCACAGTTTGCGAAGTCACCAAATTGCGCTTCCCAAATGACAAGGCTCTTCGGAAGAGTCGTTGCATAACCGTATTCGAATGCAAGAACCGCCATTTCTGACAATAATGAGTCATAGATAGCTGTACGTGGTTGGTTTTCTTTCAAGTTACATAATGGAATGTAAGTTGAACCATCTACTTGGTTATGAAGTTTTGCATGACGGTGTGAGAATGTACCACGACCAACGTCTTCACCTGTTAAACGAACAAGGAAACCTTCATCTAGAAGAGACGCGTAAGCTAATGTTTCAGCAGCACCCCAGTTCAATGGCATTTCACCAGTCTGCATTTTCAGACGGTCATCAATCACTTTAGCAACCTGACGTTGCATCACGAAGCCTTCTGGAAGCTCGCGCATTTTCGCACCAAGCTCTTTTAGACGTTCGATTGGGAAAGTGGTATCCCATTTGTCTGTGTATTCGTGGCCTAGGTAAGGTTTCCAGTCCACAAACATTTTTGTATTTGGCTCAAGTACCAACGCATTTGCAACGTGTTTACCTGCTTCAAGGTCAGAACGATACTGTTCAACCATTGCATCAGCAGAAGCACGATCAAGAACACCTTCTTGTACAAGCTTGTCAGCATAAAGCGTACGTGTAGTCGCTTTTTTATTGATGATTTGATACATCATTGGCTGAGTTGCAGCTGGCTCGTCGGCTTCGTTATGACCACGACGACGGTAGCAGAACATATCGATTACAACGTCTTTACGGAATGTATGACGGAAATCGTGTGCCAATTGAGAAACAAATAATACAGATTCAGGATCATCACCGTTCACATGGAAGATCGGTGCTTGGATCATTTTCGCGATGTCAGTACAGTATTCTGTAGAACGCGCATCACGTGGGTCAGACGTTGTGAAACCAACTTGGTTGTTTACAACGATATGAACTGTACCACCCACGGTATAACCGCGAGTTTGTGACATTTGGAAGGTTTCTTGGTTTACACCTTGACCTGCAAATGCAGCATCACCGTGAACGATGATTGGTAATACATCATCACCACCGATATCTTTACGACGTACTTGACGTGCGCGTACAGAACCTTCTACTACAGGTCCAACGATTTCTAAGTGTGATGGGTTAAACGCTAATGCCAAATGAACTTCGCCACCCGGAGTCATTACGTTTGAAGAGAAACCTTGGTGGTATTTAACGTCACCAGAGCCTTTTTTATGCAGAGATTTACCTTCAAACTCACCAAATAGATCAGCTGGGTTTTTACCCATGATGTTTACAAGAAGGTTTAAACGGCCACGGTGAGGCATACCGATAACCACTTCTTTACAGCCTACTGAACCTGCGCGTTGAATAAGTTCATTCACCATAGGAATGAAAGATTCACCACCTTCAACACCGAAACGTTTCGCACCAACGAATTTGTTACCAAGGTATTTTTCTAGGCCTTCAGCTGCAGTTAGACGTTCAAGGATGTGTTTTTTCTGGTCTGCAGTGTAGCCAAATTGACCACGAGTACCTTCAAGGCGTTGTTGAATCCAACGTTTTTCTTTTGTATCAACAATGTGCATGTATTCAACACCAATCGAAGCAGTATAAGTTGCTTCCATTGCTTGAACCATTTCACCAAGTGTTGCTTCAGACTTACCGATTGCAAGGTTACCTGTATTAAATACAGTATCTAAGTCAGACTGCGTTAGACCGTGCGCAGCAAGATCTAGATCAGGCACGATTTCACGTTTTGCAAGACCAAGTGGATCTAATTTTGCGTTTTGATGACCACGGTTACGGTATGCAGCGATCAACTGTAATACACCGATTTGACGGCGTTCATGCTCAGAACTTACTGCACTTTGCACTACAGGCTGAACACGGCTTGAATTACGGCCTAATAATAGGAATTGCTCACGTACATTGCTATGTGGTTGATCACCTTTCGGGAATTTATCGAAGTATTCACGCCAATCAGCCTCTACTGAGTCTGGAGCCGTTAGATACTGCTCATAAAGTTCTTCAATATACGCTGCACTGTCAGCGCTAAGTTCAGTGTCAAGACGCAGTGCGTCAGCAACTTCTTGCATTTGTGGACCCATTTCCTATTGCAAAACATTTCAGGATGCTTTTTAAGCGAACCCATGATTAGTAATGTCAAATTGGTAATATGACATTAGTCCCCATTAGGCTTAAGCCTTGAGGCGTTATCACTACATTAGGATTACCCAATGTGATTAATGAACAATAACGCCCTCAGCGGCATCATTACTCATTGAGAAATACCCGACATAAATCGGGCAATTTTTGCAAATCGTCTTAGAAAAAATAAAATTTGCACCATTATCTTTTCTAAAGCGACTTTATTAACATTTATATACCGTCTACAGCGCTTAAATTGTAGAAAAAATGTACCCAATTCAAAGTCATTTTTTACATATAGTGATGCTTTAAATGCTAACACGTTCGAGCATTTTCAATTGATTTTTTTGACACATACCTCTCATAAATTAGCGAAATACACTGTTTGTATTTTCATCTATGATATGGTGCTACATATAAAATGATCTTTCAATTAAGACAAAAGTCTACGTTCGATTTTTCCCTCATCTCATATACAAAAACAAAAGAGAGCTGACATTCCTATCCTCTCTCTTTTTACTACGTTACATAATAACATCTTCTAATCCTTTTGACAGACTTGAACGAGCGTTTCATCAATAAATAACCATTTATCTATCGCTTTATACCTTTAATTCACTACGTTTCTATGAAATCCATTTAAAGCAGTCAGCAATGACAGTGAATAACTTTCACTATCATCACTTTTATATATGATAGGACTTACGCATTGACTGATTCAAAAAAGTATTAAAATACTTTATAAAGTATCTGTGATCAGACGAATTAAACATGCTTCTACAGCAACTTGTACATTACCCATTTATATGGGCTTTCTCATGA
>NZ_VPDB01000052.1:0-21963 GCF_013417925.1 Acinetobacter sp. YH12218 | reverse complement strand
TCATGAAATACGGTATTCTGATGTGACAAAACCTGAATCCTGGTCGTTAAAGTGTTTGTTTGCACTCATATTTTAACTGTTAGGACTCAGGTTTTTTTATTTAAAGCAAACTATGGGACAGCAGTGGGGCGATGTCCCTCTTTTTTATTGTCTTACTAAACTTTAGGCATAAAAAAACCAGCTTATCGCTGGGTTCTTTATTACACCATCTTCAGTAGTAGAAGAATGGTGCCCGAGGCCAGACTCGAACTGGCACGCTTTGTGGGCGGGGGATTTTAAATCCCCTGTGTCTACCGATTTCACCACTCGGGCTTAACAAGATTGGAGGCGGAGGTCGGAATCGAACCGGCGTACACGGAGTTGCAGTCCGCTGCATGACCACTCTGCCACCCCGCCATGTCTTGTTGATGCGTATATTAGCAAGCTCTGAAAAAAAAACAATAGCAGATTCATCTGTATGAGCATAAAAGCAGCATACAAGGTAAAAAATTTAAAATAATCATGTATTATGTGCAAAATTGATTCATATCATCACTTGGAGAAGTGCCGTGGCATTAGTTTTAGATGGTCGTGCATTGGCGAAGAAAATTGAAGCTGACTTGTTGACTCGCGTAGAAGCGCTAAAAGAGAAAACTGGTCGTACCCCAATTCTTGCGACTATTTTGGTAGGTGACGATGGTGCATCTGCAACTTATGTACGTATGAAAGGGAATGCTTGCCGCCGTGTTGGTATGGATTCATTAAAAGTTGAGCTTCCTAAAGAAACCACAACTGAGCAATTGCTTGCTGAAATTGAAAAATTGAATGCAAATCCAGATGTTCACGGTATTTTGTTACAACACCCAGTACCTGCTCAAATTGATGAGCGTGCATGTTTCGATGCGATCTCTCTTGAAAAAGACGTAGATGGCGTGACTTGCTTAGGTTTTGGTCGTATGGCGATGGGTGAAGCTGCGTATGGTTCTGCGACTCCTGCAGGTATCATGACCATTCTAAAAGAAAACAACATTGAAATCGCAGGTAAACATGCGGTTGTTGTGGGTCGTTCTGCAATTTTGGGTAAACCAATGTCTGCGATGCTACTTGAAGCGAATGCAACAGTGACCACTTGCCACTCACGTACTCAAAACTTAGCTGACTTTGTTAAGCAAGCTGACATTATTGTGGGTGCGGTAGGTAAAGCTGAATTGATTCAAAAAGATTGGATCAAACCGGGTGCAGTGGTTGTTGATGCTGGCTTCCATCCACGTGATGGCGGCGGTGTAGGTGATATCCAATTGGTGGGTATTGAAGAAATTGCTTCTGCGTATACACCTGTTCCGGGTGGTGTAGGCCCAATGACCATTACAACGTTGATTCGTCAAACTGTTGAAGCTGCTGAAAAAGCTTTAGGTTAATGTTGTCGGTTTTTCCTTCTCCCTCTGGGAGGAGGCTAGGATGAGGGTGCTTTTTATAAATAATCCTCTCCCTAACCCTCTCTTGCGCTTCAATTTAAAAGCAGTGCTTTAAATTTTGCTCAGGAGAGGGAACTTCCGATCTTAATTTAGGCTTTTATGACACTAAAACTCTGCATATTCGAAAAATAAAATTCTAATGAGCTGTACTTTCCAATTTCACAAAGCCCCTGAACATTTACTGAAAGCGCTGCATGAAGTCATTCCGCATTGTGAATTACATGCACAACAGTTGCCTGAAACCCCGATTTCTCTATGGTTGATTCCACCGGTATTTCCAACCGATAAATTGGATGATGAAGTCATTCGCCGTATATGGAATGACACGCCGTATTGGATCTTTTGTTGGGCTTCAGGACTTGCTATGGCGCAGTGGTTATTGGCTGAGCCGCATCATGTCAAAGATAAAGTGGTATTGGACTTTGGTGCAGGTTCAGGTGTGGTGGCGATTGCAGCAAAAATGGCAGGGGCGAAACGCGTGATCTGCTGTGACATCGACCAAGTGAGCCTAGATGCATGCCGTGCCAATGCAGAGTTGAATAATGTTGAACTCGAATATTTGGACGATCTGTATAAAGCCGAACAAGTCGATATTTTATTGGCTGCAGATGTGCTATATGACCAATGCAACCGTTTCTTTTTGGATGAGTTTTTAAAGTTTGCTCCAGAAGTGTGGGTGGCAGACAGTCGTGTGAAAAACTTTAGTCATCCTAAATATGAAAAACTCGATGAACGAAGCGCGACGACATGGCCTGATTTGGATGAATCACCTGAGTTTCGTAATGTGAGTTTTTATAAAACCCTATAAATATTGAACCGATAAAAATAAGACGCTTTAAGCGTCTTATTTTTTGTCTTTTAAACTGCAAATTTGATTAAGAACAGTTATAGCGAACCACACGTAAGGTTGCAGGGCGAGCATCGAGTGCATTACGCGCGCCTAAGTTTTCAGAGTTACGTAGATCAGGAGTATTTGATAGACCGAAGTTCGCACGTGTATTACCAATTTGACGGCCGTACTGGGTATTTTCCAAAGCAGGATTTGCAATTTCGTTCACGCTTAAGATTTGTAATTTATAGGTCTTTTGCGTATTTAATACTTTTTGGCAAGCACGTTGTAATTTATTGGCATCCAGTTGTTGGTTTTGGCGACCCGCTAAAGTATATGCAAGTGTTGCGCTATCTGCAGATTTGGACTCTATTTGAAAGCCCGTTTGACCATTAAAAGCACGTGGAGTGCTTTGGCAAGCAGCCATCGACATTGCAACAATACCCAAACTTAAAACTTTGTAAATATTTTTCATCATTCATTCGCCGTGTGTATTTGTATGTTCAGTATGCCATAGTCCGTCTGTCGACTCGATGGCGAAAACAAAGAAAGCCAAAGAAGTTTGATTAAATCTTTGATGCAGCCGAAACGATGAGTAGATGGAAATGGAGATAAAAAAAGCTCATCAAAATAGGCTTTGATGAGCTTAAGTGGAATAGCAGGGCTGAGCGACTTAATCGTCAGTGATCATGCTATGTTTTTTCGTATCTTTCATGAAGACATACGTGATCAAAGATAAACCAATCATGAACGTAATGTAGTAGAAGAAGTAGTTTTCATGGCCTGCATTTTTGAAGCTCAAAGCCACAAGTTCTGCTGTACCACCAAAGAGTGTATTTGCAATGGCATAAGGTAATGCAACACCTAAGGCACGGATGTGTGCAGGGAACAACTCTGCTTTCACTACAGCATTAATCGCAGTATAACCAGTGACAATCACCATACCACTCATGCAAAGCATAAATGCTGTGGTTGGGCTAGTCGTAGAACCGATACCGTTGAAAATTGGAATGGTGAAGAGTACACCAAGCACACCAAAGGCGATCATAATTGGCTTACGACCAATTTTGTCTGAAAGCGCACCGATAGCAGGTTGTAAAAGCATGAAGATGAAAATTGCAGCCGTGGTAATTTCAGTAGCTGTGGTTTTCTCAAAGCCAGATGTGTTGACCAAATACTTTTGTAAATAAGTGGTAAAGGTGTTGAACGCTAAAGTACCACCGGCAGTCAACATGATCACAGTAAAGGCTTGTTTAGGGTATTTAGTAAATAACGCTAAAGCGCCTGATTTTGGACCACCATTTTTAGCTTGTTCTTGAGCTTCTTTAGAGGATTGAGTTTCAACTAAACCGCGACGAATCCAGAACACCACTATAGCGAGCAATGCACCGATGAAGAACGGAACACGCCAGCCCCATTCAGTTAAAGCTTGTTCTGAGAAATTGCGTTGTAAGATAATTAAAACGCAAAGTGCCAATAGCTGACCTGAAATCAGTGTGACATATTGGAAACTTGAGAAGAAACCACGGTGGTTTTTACCTGCCATTTCAGTCAAATAGGTAGCACTAGAGCCATATTCACCGCCGACACTTAAGCCTTGGAGTAAACGCGCTAAAAGTAGAATAGCGGGTGCGAGCATGCCTACAGAATCATAGGTTGGTGCACATGCGATCATCAGTGAGCCGACACACATCAACGATACAGACAGCGTCAAACCTGCTTTACGACCTTTACGGTCCGCATAAATACCCATGACCCATGCGCCGATTGGACGCATTAAGAAACCGAGTGCAAAGACTGCAGCTGCTTGTAAGAGTTTTACAGTATTGTCACCGTCAGGGAAAAATTGCGGTGCAAAGTAAAGGGTAAAAGCAGCGTAGACATACCAGTCGTACCATTCAACGAGGTTGCCGGCAGATCCGCCGAGGATAGATTTGACACGAGTTTTTCTATCCAATTGTTCAGGAACAACTGGCTCAGATGAGTTTGACACATCATTCTCCAAGGAATGAATGCAAAACATATCCATTTAAACTCTTTGGGAAAAGTTTAAATCAATATATTTTGTCGAAATGGGAGATGGAACTATATTTATTTAATTTATACTCCTGTTGTTGCAGAAAATCATGCGACTTTAGTCTATAAAATGCGAATTTTTTGACCAGATAGATTTTTCACGACTAAATGAAAACAGCAAAGCCTCATCAATTGAGGCTTTGCTTTGAAATATATTCTGTTATTAATCAGTATGATTAATAACTCCGAGGCTTAATTGGGTAGAATTAATGCTCTTGAATTTTGGAATGGTGTTTGGTGTCTTTCATAAAGACGTAGACCAATAATGAAATAAAAATCATGATGGTTACATAGATGAAGAACCATGTCTCATAGCCAGCTTCTTTGAAACTTAGGGCAAAAAATTCTGCAGTACCACCAAAGATGGTATCTGTAAGTGCATAAACGGGGTACATCAAAACTGAAGGCTTCTGCAGCTGAACATGCAATATATAAAAGCTTGAAATAAAATTTTAAAAAAGATTAGGTTGAAAAAAAATACAAATCAACTGCTTGTAATTATGTTTGCTTTGAATATAGGTTCTGACTTTAAAATGATTGATTTCATGCTTGAGCCAGCAAGCTTTTAAACGTACATTTAAAATATAACTTCTCATTTAATGAGGAATACAAAAACTCAGCGTAAGGATATCGTGACCAAAATAGGTATCTGGATCAAAAAATGATGATCAATGAGAAAAATAATAAAGCAAAGAAAACGATGCATTGTTGGATAAAAAAGACATAGTGGGAGGGAGCGATGAATACACAACAACAATTAGTATATGACATGGTGGTCATTGGTGGTGGAATAAATGGTGTTGGTATTGCTTGTGATGCAGCGGGGCGGGGGTTAAGTGTTTTGCTCTGCGAAAAAGACGATCTCGCGAGCCATACTTCATCTGCAAGCAGCAAGTTAATTCATGGTGGTCTGCGCTATTTAGAACATAAAGAATTTCGTTTGGTACGTGAAGCACTCGCAGAACGCGAGGTTCTCCTAAAAAAAGCCCCTCATATTATTCGACCTATGCGTTTTATCATGCCACATGAACCGCATTTACGTCCGGCTTGGCTAATTCGGACTGGATTATTCTTTTATGATTATTTGGGTAAGCGAGAACAGCTTGCTGGCTCCAATGGAATTGAATTTGATGTGGAAGTTAGTCCTTTAGCACCCAGATTTACTCGAGGCTTTGAATATTCCGACTGCGCTGTGGATGATGCACGCTTGGTTGTACTCAATGCGATACAAGCACGAGAACATGGTGCACAGATTCTGACTCGAACAGAATGTTTAAATGCATATAGTAAAGGTGGAATTTGGCAGGTATGTCTAAAAAATGCTAAGGGTTTGCAAAATGTGCAGGCTAAAGTATTGGTGAATGCGGCAGGTCCTTGGGTTGCTGACTTTATAAAACAGGGGTTAAAGCAAGAGTCACCTTATAGTATACGGCTGATACAAGGTAGCCATATTATTGTGCCAAAGCTCTTTGACGGTGATAAAGCTTTTATTATGCAAAATGATGATCATCGCATTGTTTTTGCGATCCCATATTTAGAACAATATACCTTGATCGGCACGACAGATCGTGAATATCACGCAGACCCAAATCGAGTAAAGATAAGCCAAGAAGAAATTGATTACTTACTTGATGTGTCAAATGATCACTTTAAAACTCAATTGACGCAAACGGACATCATTTCAACTTATTCAGGTGTGCGTCCGCTGTGTGATGATGAGTCAGATAATCCATCAGCCATTACCCGTGACTATACTTTGGCTTTGTCCAAAGGTGAGGTGGGGCAGGCCCCATTACTTTCCGTATTTGGTGGAAAATTAACAACATATCGTAAATTGGCTGAATCTGCCATGCAACAGCTCAAGGCATTTTTTCCTGAGATGCGGGGAAGCTGGACTGCAACGGAAGCTTTGCCAGGTGGTGAAAATATGGAATCTGTAGAGCAGCTGATGCAGGAAATCCGTGCTCAAATCACGGATGCTCCAGAAGCACTGGCAAAACGCTGGGCATCTGCCTATGGTTCACGGATCTGGAATATATTGGGCGAGGCAACATCGGTTGACCAACTCGGAAAACATTTTGGTCAGGGTCTGTATGCTGAAGAAGTGGATTATTTATGTCGCTTTGAATGGGTAACAACTAGCGAAGATATTCTTTGGAGACGTTCCAAATTGGGCTTGAGTTTTACACAAATTGAAATGAATCAATTAGATGCTTATTTAGTATCTAAACAGCAAGAGCCGCATGCCGCTTAAAAAATTGTATAGCAGTACTGTCTTTAAAGAGCCTTTTATCTAACGTTGGAGTTAAGGGCGCGTTTTCGGCGCATGCCGAAAACGTCGACCCTTGAACGAGTTGTTAGGTGAGTGGCCATTACCGCAGAAGGCTCGATATCCTATCTGAGGAAAATACGCTCATCTCTTTTACATCTTTAACTGTAAGGCTGGCTTGGGCATTAAGCTGGCGTGGCATCATTTCTTTTAGACTAACTATTACTTTCGCAGCCTCTTTATCTAGATTGAGCTTACTTATGAGGCGTGATGTTGGAACGCAAACCACATCAGATATATGTGATTTATCTTTATCTGGAACTAAGAATAATGTGACAGATGTATCTACATTGAGGTGTGGGTGATCTAGAAGTATTTCACTGTAGCGAACGATATCAATCCAGATGGATGTGCCTTTCTTGAGCTCTATTGAGTAATTATTCCAAGATGCATCGGCATAGCGGCCCATTTCGCATTTGAAGCCAAGACCTTTGCATGCATCTGATTCATAGCTGCTTTTCTTCGCGACCCATGAGCCTTCGAGATTTCCCACGACAGAATCAATGTGTGCTCTGAGATCAAGGTACATTCCGCTCACCTAACTACTCTTATGCGGCAGAGGTGACACATAAGATGCTAAAATTTGCTGCATAAGACGCCTATTTAATGAAGTATTAAACACAATAATATTGATTTATTTGAACTAAAAGCTATCATTAAATCATAAAAATAACAAGGATAATAAAATACTAGTTCATTAGCCTAAATTATTTGATTTAGTTAGGCAGCATATCCGTTATAAGCATATTAGTTATAGGGTTGGGTGGGTCTGTTATTTAAGATATCTCTAGCCGTTGTGAAACCAAGGTTTTCGATTTTCGACGTGTCACTACGTTGATGGTTTGTGGCGTTTCTTTGGTTGGAGTGTTTAATTTTGCACCAAAATTGTTTTAGTAACTACTTATAAATGTGTTGCGCATCGTTACTTGATCAGCCAAATAAAAAGGCCACCGAAGTGACCTTTTCATATCAATTATGATTAAGCAGATTTAACCGCGTTTAATAATTCAGCCTGACGATCTTTAAGGGCTTGAGGTAGGCGATCACCAAGTTTGGTAAATAACTCAGTATGGCTTTCAAGTTCCTTGATCCATTGGTCTTTGTCCTGAGTGGTTACTGTATCGAATTGCTCTTTAGAGAAATCGATACCTTTCCAGTTTAACTGCTCATAGGTAGGAACCAGACCGATTGGTGTTTCAGTCGCTTCTGCACGACCTTCGCAACGGTCAATAATCCACTCAAGCACACGCATGTTCTGACCGAAACCAGGCCATACGAAATTGCCTTCAGCATCACGACGGAACCAGTTTACATTGAAGATTTTTGGTAATGTGTTACCAGCAGCTTCTGCTTTAGCGCCAACTTCTTGACCAAGTTGTAACCAGTGGCCAAAGTAGTCAGCCATGTTGTAACCAGCAAATGGTAGCATGGCAAATGGGTCACGGCGAACAATACCTTGTTGACCAACAGCAGCAGCAGTTGTTTCTGAACCCATTGTTGCAGCTTTATAAACGCCATCAACCCAGTCAAAAGCTTCAGATACTAAAGGTACAGTATCGGCACGACGACCACCGAAGATGAACGCAGAAATTGGAACACCTGCTGGATTTTCCCAGTCAGCATCAATAGAAGGACATTGACCAGCTGAAACTGTGAAACGAGCATTTGGATGCGCAGCTTTTTCACCAGCAACGTGTGGCTGACCTTTCCAGTTAGTTAGGTTAGCAGGTGCTTCTTTAGAAAGACCTTCCCACCATACTTCACCGTTGTCAGTTACAGCAACGTTGGTATAGATCACGTCTTTGTGAAGTGTTGCCATACAGTTCGGGTTAGTCTTGGTATTAGTACCAGGTGCTACACCGAAGAAACCAGCTTCAGGGTTGATTGCGTATAAGCGACCGTCTTCACCTGGTTTGATCCAAGCAATATCATCACCTACAGTTTCAATTTTCCAACCTTCGTAACCCGCTGGTGGAATCAACATCGCGAAGTTTGTTTTACCACAAGCAGAAGGGAATGCAGCTGCGATGTAGTGTTTTTCGCCTTGTGGGTTAGTCACGCCAAGGATGAGCATATGTTCAGCTAACCAGCCTTGTTGACGACCCATAGAAGATGCAATACGTAAAGCTAGGCATTTTTTACCCAACAATGCGTTACCGCCGTAACCAGAACCGTAAGACCAGATTTCACGAGTTTCTGGGTAATGAACGATGTATTTTTCAGGGTTGCAAGGCCAAGCAACGTCTTTTTGACCTTCTTCAAGCGGAGCACCAACAGTGTGTACGCAAGGAATGAAGTCACCGTCAGTACCAAGTACGTCATAAACAGCTTTACCCATACGAGCCATTTTAGACATGCTTACAGCAACGTAAGGAGAATCAGTAAGTTCGATACCGATGTGAGCAATATGAGAACCTAAAGGACCCATAGAGAAAGGAACTACGTACAAAGTACGGCCTTTCATTGAACCGTCAAATAAACCATTCAGACGAGCACGCATTTCAGCTGGAGCTTCCCAGTTGTTTGTTGCGCCTGCATCTTCTTGTTTTTCAGAACAGATGTAAGTACGACCTTCAACACGAGCAACGTCAGAAGGATCAGAATTAGCAAGGTAAGAACCAGGATGTTTTTCTTGGTTAAGTTCTTGCATAGTGCCGTTAGCGATCATCAAGTCGATATAACGTTGATATTCTTCTGCGCTACCGTCACACCATTCGATTTTTGCTGGTTTGGTTAATTTGGCAATTTCTTCCACCCAAGCAATGAGCTTAGGGTGACGAACGAATTCTGGTGCGTTCACTTGGGTCATGGTGAGGCCTATCTCAAAAATGTACTAACCGTACAAAGTATAATCTGCATCATGGATTACATCATGCAGATAAAAGATGAAAAAAAGTGGCTGTATTAAAGCATAAAATCATAAAAAAAATAAGACTAAAGAAGTGGTAGATTTTTTTTGGTAGTTAATGCTATCTATATTAAATATAGATAAAATACAATAACTTAACATATTATGTGGTGAATTTTCACTTTATTTATTAACGTGATGGACAATATTTTATATAGTTATTTTTAATAAAAACAAAAAGTTGCATGTAATTGATATTTGAGAATTATTATTGATTAAATAAATGGTGGTAATTCGATTTTTACATAAAGGCGCTATTATTTGCTGTTAAATTCGACAAAATACAATACTAAGCGGCCAAGATGTATAAAAAGTGATTAAACAAGCCAAGCCTTTATCTATTATCTATAATAAAAAATCAGGATTTCATGCTGCAAACAAAGATGAAGTCTACGAGGAGCTTGTGCGGATATTATCCGATCATAATTTCGAAATACAGTCATTTGAGCTTGGGCAGGAAGCCAGTTTTGATACTTTAATGGGCAAGGTATTTGCACGCCATAAAGACCCTGATAATTTGGGTGTTGTGGTTGCTGCAGGTGGTGATGGAACCTTAAATGCTGTTGCTCATCAGTTGATGCATACCGATATTCCTATGGGGGTCTTACCTTTGGGCACATTTAATTATGTGGCGCGGGTACTCAATATTCCTCTCGATTTAATTCAAGCGGCACAGGTGATTGCGACAGGCAATAATCGAAAGGTGCACGTGGCGCAAATCAATGAACATATCTATTTAAACAATGCCAGTTTGGGCTTGTATCCTTTATTTATACAAAAAAGAGAATTTTATAATCAAAAGTTTGGGCGTTTCCCATTGCATGCTTATACCTCAAGTTTGGATGTGCTGATTCGAGATCGTAAAGAGCTGAAATTGGAAATAGAAGTGGATCATCATATTTATCCAGTCAAAACGCCCTTGATCTTTTTTGGCAATAATCAATTGCAATTGGCCGATTTAAACTTGCAAATTGCTAAGGATGCAGAGGCAGGTAAAGTTGCAGGTGTGGTGGTCGCAAAAAGTGATAAGAAAACGTTATTTAAAATTTTATGGCAGTTAATCCGTGGCAATATCGACAATGCACCAGATGTGTATAGTTTCGCCGCTGATGAAGTCACCATACATACCCAACGAAAAAAAATGACCGTTGCTGTGGATGGTGAGATTGTAGAAATGAAACCGCCGCTTAAAATTCGAGTGCAAAAACAAGCCTTAAAGATACGGGTGCCACATGATACTGCATCTGTCTGATCTGCATTTTGGCACTGAAAAGCTAGAGTGTATGCGCGCTATTCAACAATTTTGTCACGAACAGCGTATCGAGGCCGTGGTTGCGAGTGGGGACTTAACCCAACGTGCGCGCTATCGTCAGTTTTATGTATGTAAGCAATTTTTAGAAAGCTTAAAGCTGCCTTATATCGTTGTGCCGGGGAATCATGATATTCCGCTATATCATTTATGGAACCGTGTTTTTAGTCCTTTTGCACGTTATCAACTTTTTTTTGGTGCCATGGAAAATGTACTGGAAACCGAGCATTTTTATTTAATTGGGATCAATAGTATTCGCCGTCGTTACCATACGCGAGGGCATGTATCGCTGGAGCAAATACATCATGTCGATGAATTACTTAAACATGCGCCGCCCAATAAAGTAAAATTAATCATAGCGCATCAACCTTTTTATACACCGCCCAATGACCCACATGGTGTGAAAGATTGTCCTGTTCAAGGGCGTTTGGCACTCGAGCAATGGAGTCAACACGGTTTGAATGGTTTATTGCATGGACATTTACATGTTCCAGCCAGCTATGACCTCAATCAAATTTATGCTTTAGGTGTTGATCATCCAGTTTGGGATATTCATGCAGGCACAGCGACGTCATATCGCCTACATGAGAACCTTGCCAACAGTTTTAATGTCATTGATGAGCAGATGAATGTGCGACATTATTTTTATCATTCAAAGTTAAAAATATTTGAAGAAAATCTCAGCACGCATGTTTTAGATGAGCTTTAATCATTTAAATTTAAATTTTGAAGAAAAAAAATACAAAAAGATGAAAAAAATTAAATTTTGCCCTTGAAGGGTTTTTTTCCATCCCCACAAAAGTGTCATCTAAATTATTTTTTGTCGATGGCTTACGGAAATCAAAATGTCATCGTCTTTTATCTAGTAAATAGACTTAGTCTGGAGTTAACTATGAGCAATATTCGTCCTTTGCATGACAACGTTGTGATTCGCCGTGTTGAAAAGGAAACTAAAACTGCTGGTGGTCTTATTTTAAGTACTTCAGCAGCTGAACAACCTGCTCAAGGCGAAGTAATCGCTGTAGGTAATGGCAAAGTAACTGACAATGGCGTACGTGCATTAGACGTTAAAGTTGGTGACAACGTATTGTTTGGCACTTATGCCGGTACAAAAGTAAAAGTAGCAGGCGAAGAGCTTCTTATTATGAAAGAGTCTGACATCTTAGCGGTACTTGAAGCTTAAGTTTCGTACACGCATTTAGACCCTTTTATTCATCATAAATTGTTAAAAATTTTAAAAAGATTCGGAGTTAGACATGTCAGCTAAAGACGTAAAATTTGGTGATTCAGCGCGTTCAAAAATGATCGCGGGTGTAAATGTACTTGCAGATGCTGTAAAAGTGACTTTAGGTCCTAAAGGCCGTAACGTTGTCATCGACCGTTCTTTCGGTGCGCCGCACATCACTAAAGATGGTGTTTCTGTTGCTAAAGAAATCACGTTAAAAGATAAGTTTGAAAACATGGGCGCTCAGCTAGTTCGTGAAGTGTCTTCAAAAACCAACGATATTGCGGGTGACGGTACAACAACTGCAACTGTTCTTGCACAAGCAATCCTTAATGAAGGGATTAAATCAGTAACTGCGGGTATGAACCCAATGGATCTTAAACGCGGTATCGACATCGCGGTTAAAGCTGTAGTTGCTGAAATTAAAGCGACTGCAAAACCTGCATCTGACTCTAAAGCGATTGAACAAGTTGGTTCTATTTCTGCGAACTCTGACACCACTGTTGGTAAACTTATTGCTCAAGCAATGGAAAAAGTCGGTAAAGAAGGTGTAATTACTGTTGAAGAAGGTTCAGGCTTTGAAGATTCTCTAGATGTTGTAGAGGGTATGCAGTTTGACCGTGGTTACATCAGCCCTTACTTTGCAAACAAACAAGATACACTAACAGCTGAACTTGAAAACCCATACATTCTTCTTGTTGATAAAAAAATCAGCAACATCCGTGAATTGATTGCTGTACTTGAAGCTGTTGCTAAAACAGGTAAACCGCTTCTTATCATCGCTGAAGATGTTGAAGGTGAAGCACTTGCAACTCTTGTTGTAAACAACATGCGCGGCATTATCAAAGTATGTGCGGTGAAAGCGCCTGGTTTTGGTGATCGTCGTAAAGCAATGCTTCAAGATATTGCAATCTTGACAGGCGGTACGGTTATTTCTGAAGAAATTGGTATGTCTTTGGAGCAAACATCACTAGAGCATTTGGGTAGCGCGCACAAAGTTACAGTCTCTAAAGAAAACACCGTGATTGTGGATGGTGCTGGTGATGCAAATCAGATTTCTGAGCGTGTTCAGCAAATCCGTGCGCAAATCGAAGAATCTACTTCTGAATATGACAAAGAAAAACTTCAAGAACGTGTTGCTAAATTAGCAGGCGGTGTAGCAGTCATCAAAATTGGTGCTGCAACTGAAGTTGAAATGAAAGAGAAGAAAGACCGTGTGGATGATGCGCTTCACGCAACTCGCGCTGCGGTTGAAGAAGGTGTTGTTGCAGGTGGTGGTGTTGCACTGGTGCGTGCTGCATCTGCACTTGATGGTCTGACTGGTGCTAACGATGACCAAAACGTAGGTATCAACATTTTACGCCGTGCGATTGAAGCGCCACTTCGTCAAATCGTAGCCAATGCTGGTGATGAGCCATCTGTAGTAATCAATGCTGTGAAGAACGGTGAAGGTAACTATGGTTATAATGCTGCGACTGGTGAATATGGCGACATGCTGGAAATGGGTATTCTTGACCCTGCAAAAGTAACTCGTTCTGCACTTGAGCATGCAGCGTCTGTTGCTGGCTTGATGTTAACCACAGAATGTATGATTACTGAAATTCCAGAAGACAAGCCAGCAATGCCAGATATGGGTGGCATGGGTGGTATGGGCGGTATGATGTAATCTCATCATCGTTTTTAACAAAAAAATCCCTGCATTTGCAGGGATTTTAGATTTTTAGAGGTTGTAGTAGATAAGCAAATGATTAGAGGCTGTTGGTATTTCACAGATGCTGGCAACAGGAGCTTTTTTAGACAATATTAAAGCATAATTGAAATATCAATAGACCTTAAATTGATTTCTATCTTATATCCTAAAAACTGGAAATTGAAATTCAGAAAATATATTATTGAAGTAATTACATATTTAGATTAAATAAAATTGGCTTTGTTGCATAAATACATAACCAACTGATTTTGTTCATTTAATTTTTAGGTTGAAATTCATACAAACCTATTTAAATCAGAAGCTTACAAAATCTTTATGCAACAAAGCCTCAATAAAGCCTCAATCAACTCTTGAACAAGTAATTGTTGTTTGGGCGAGAGCTTTTCAAATTTCTTGGATATTCCCTCTGATGGTATGGAAAATAATGTTTCGGATTGTGATTCGGTGGGTTGTTCACCAAAACGTAACCATTGGGTGGAAACATTAAGCCAAGCAGCTAAAATTTGTAATTTATCTTGTGTTGGGATAGCGATACTCATAAGCCAATTATTTGCAGCTTGGACACTGATAGGATTTCCGCTATAGCGTAGATTAAATTCTTTTGCTAATACTGTTGGACTGTCTGGGAGTTGATGAGCATTTGGTTGTTGCTTTAAATGAGTCCCAAAAGCTTTTTTTTCACTTGAGTTTTGCATATGCTGGTTTAGTTGATCAGTATTGATAATTATAGTCTTTTTGCTGAATTTGAGACGGTTTTTTTATATATGTTTTGTAAAATTTGATAAGTTGACAAAAATAACTAATCATGCGAAAAAGTTTTTTTAGTTAACAGATGTTCACACATGCCTCGAATTGTTTCTGTACCACTTAGTTTAGAACAGCGAGAACGACTCATTTTTCTGGCCAAGCATGCAAAACATTGGCGTGAAAGACAACGTGCCCAAACTATTCTCTGGCTTTCTGAAGGTAAAAGTGTTGCGGAAGTTGCCACTCTACAAGAACGTATCCCAGAAACCATAAGGCTACAACGCCGACGTTGGGAATTGTATGAGTTTGAATCGATTAAAGAAGGTCATCGCTCAGGTCGGCCCAATACATTGATCTCAGACTATCAGGCGAAAATCCTAGATTGGGTCAATACAAGTCCACTCAATGCAGAACAAATCCGAGTCAAACTACATGAAGAATACGAAGTGTCCGTGTCTGTTGAAACCATTCGTAAGTTTTTACGTGATTCAGGTATGGTCTTCAAGCGTACCCGTCATAGCTTGAAAAAAAAGAGATCCGATTGCATTTGAACAAGCAACACAGCAGATTGAAAAATTACGAGAGCAAGCGGCACGTGGTGAAATTATATTAGGTTATGTTGATGAAACAGGGTTTTCATCTACACCTGATAACCGCTATGCATGGACAAAGATAGGTGATGTTCATGCGGTTGATGCAATAAGATTAAAACGAGTTAATGTCATGGGGTGTTTGCTTTCAACGGGGAAACTGGTGACAAGTTGTTTACAAGAGTCTGTTACAAGCACTTGGTTTTATGCCTATTTAACTGGAATAGCTCAACAAGTAAAACAGACTTATAACCTTCCATTGGTTCTTATTGTTGATAATGCCTCGATTCATAGAAGTAAAAAGATGGCTGATTACAGAGAGCTACTTAAAAGTAACTTTTCGACGAATTTGTATTTTATTCCAGCTTATAGCCCTGAGTTAAATCGAATCGAGATGGTATGGAAGCAGATGAAATATTATTGGCGAGATTTTCAAGTCATGACAGCTGATAAAATAGAGCAATGGGTGGAGAGAGGATCAAACCAATTCGGAAAAGAATACATGTTTACTTTTTAATGGAGACTTACAAAAAAAAGTTACTTTTAGTAGAAATTATAAATTTTTTGTTGATAGATTTTTGTTTATTGAAAACGTGTTTTAGTAGATTTTATTCTTAAATTTCGATTATTAATTAATCTATTTTTTATTTTATTTTAATAATCAAATATTTATATTTATTTTTTTTTACTTTGGTTATAAAAAAATAATTTGTTTTTTAAATCAAGTTTTTGTTGAAAATGTGTTGAGAGTTTGTTTATTATACCCGAGACCTAGAAAGATCGCTGGGTTAGTAAGGTGGCAACATCCCGTAACCAGGCAATCACTTTTTTTGCTGGTTTACAAAATCCTAGGGTAAGCCAGTATTTTTTTTTAAAAAGGGAAAAATTTATGAAATTTCAAAAAACTCTTTTAGCTGCAAGCTTAGCTTTAGCAACAGTTGGTGCGAATGCATCAGGTGAAAACCCAGTTATTGATCCAGTACATCACGCAATTAGTAAGTCTGATGCGAACCTTGGTAACTATGCTAAAGTTTGGTTTGATAACTCAAATCAAATCAATCTTGGTACTGCTAGTGATTATACTACAGTAACTGTAAATAACACTGCTCCAGCAACTGGTTTACGCTCTGTAGATGCGTTAGATTACTTGTATGAGCAATTAAAGACTTATAATGGTTCAAGTCTACAATCAGCTACAAATGCAGATAAGCTTGATGAGCTTAATGCGATTTATGGTGCATTAGGTGGTACTTCTGCGAATGGCGTATTAGACTTTTTTGCTCAAGCATCTGGTCAAACAAGCGGTAATAATGGTGCATTTTTAGCACAACACTTTGTTACACATGCTGTGCCAAACCTAGATATTTATGCAGACGGTTCGTTTTCAACTGTAAATGCTTACAATGCTGTAAATCAAAATATTGTTTCACCAGTATATGGTCGTGACCAAGTTATTTCTTTACAGGGTATTAGTGGTGGTGCTCTTCATGGTATTGATTTAAATTCTCGCAAAGCTGTTATTGAAAGTTCAACTGCAAAAGCTGATAAATTACAACTTGTGAAATATGGTACTGGTGCAGGCGCCGTTTATCAATTCTTTAGTGAGAATGCTAACATTGCTTCTGATGCAGCATTGTTTAATGGTCAGTACTATAAAGAAGACAGCACTGGTCAGTTAGTTAAAACTACACTAGCCCAAGAAGTTAATAGAGATACGATCACTAAAGCCGGTCAATACACAATTAGCAAAACAGGATCAGGTGAAGAAATCAAACTGATCACTGATGAGCATCTTACCTATGGTTTTAAATCTACACAAAATGTAGCAGGTATTGGTACCATTACTGATCCAAACGCAGCTGATCCTGAAACATTTAATTCAGTTCAAGGTGTTACAGGTCAAGCTAAGTCTAAATATGATTATGTAAATGTTGGTGTAGTTGGTAATACTAATACTGATCATACTGTTATTACAGATCCAGATGACCCACGTTATGATGCTCGTTTAATTCCAGGTAATGCGCTTTATGATGCTGTCTATGCTGCTGATCACTGGCGTGCAGACCACTATGCAAATCCAGCTCAAAGTATTTATGGTGTAAGTGCAGAGCGTACAGATAACAATGGTGTTCGTAATGTCGCAACCCTTACTGGTTATGGCTTGTCATTAAGTAACTTAGGTACTGATGCGAACCCAGGAACTTTAAACTTTGACGGCAGTGTAACTCGTTTACAATCTGGTGCTGCTGTTGGTCTTCCGTTACAAACTCAATACTATGAGAATTTAAACGGTCAGAATATCGTTAAAGTAACTGATACTGCTGCAGGTACGACTGAGTACTATACAACTTCTGGTGCTCCAGGTACTGCAAATAACACAATGACCCGTGTAACAGATGAAGCACAGATTACTGCATTGACATCTGCTACAGCAGGAAAAGATGCAACTTTGACTGGTACAACACGTAAAGTTGTGGGTGCTGCACCTGTAACAGAACATAACGTTGTGACAAATGTCATGACTCAGTACTATACTGAAACAGCAGATAAAGGTGCTTCTACTTTACAATCAGCAGTAACTGACCCAACGGGTGGTGCCTTAACAACTTTCAATACTGCAACATCAGGTGGTGCAGGTGTTAATGTTTCTTATGTACAACTAGGTGATATTGGTAACTCTGTACATGGTATTCGTGTTTACAACGGTACTAAAGGTAGCACTACAGATGGTCAATATACTAACTTGACAGCAGCTGGTATTGTCACTAATGGTGTTGTTGATGCCAAAACTTTCAAAGTTGACGGTAAAGACGTTACTGAGTTCTTGAAAACTGGTGTTGCTCCAGAACCAACAAATCCAACAGATCCAACAGATCCAACAAATCCAACTAACCCAGGTGCTGGTGGTGTAACTGAAACTGTTGTTGATACTAAAGTTGAAGCTAAAGCTAAAGTTACTTTAGAGGCTGCTAACGCTTATACTGATACTAAAGTTGATGGTGCTATCAAAACAGCTTCTGCTGATATGACTAAAGCTGCTACTGAAGCTGCTACTACTGCTGCAAATAATGCGGTTGATAGCAAACTTGATACAACTTCTAAAGCTGCTAATGCTTACACAGACAAAGCTGTTGCAACTGTAAATAGCCGTGTAAATCAGTTAAACAGCCGTGTTGATGATGTAGAGCGTACTGCGAACCGTGGTGTTGCGATTGCATTGGCTGCACAACAAGCTGTACCTAACATTGCTCCAGGTCAAGTTGCTGTATTTGGTGGTGTAGGTCACTATGAAGGTGAAACTGCTGGTTCTATCGGTGTAGTTACATCTTTCACTGATCGTATCTCTGCAAGCGGTGCTTTAGGTTTCGCTAGTGGTAGTGAATTTGGTGGTCGTGTAGGTGTTTCTTACGTGTTTGGCGGTAAATAATTTACCTTTAACATAGTTGAAATAAAATCCCCGCAATTGCGGGGATTTTTTATGACTAATATATGACTACAAATGTTAAATAAAACGCTAATCAAGCTTTTTGGTGAGTTTAAGATTTACTTCAGGCATTTCCAATTTTTCACCTTTATCACCACGAAGTTCAATAAAGTTTTCACCTACAAAGTAAATCCGATTGTCGCCTTGGGCATCAAGTTGAATCATTCCAGGTTGATCTGGCAAGAACTTAAAACTGCCTTTCACTTTATTTTCAGTGTTTGCAGGTTTACCTAAAAACTCTTGGCTAAGCTCATAGCTTTTATCGAGTTTGAGTTCAAGCTCAGTTTCAATCCCTTTGCAATCATGGCAAGGCAGAATTCCTTTATATTCACCCGCCCAATCAAGTGCATTTTCGGTGTTATCACCTGTGGCAATCGGGCTTTCTGAGGCAGCGTCGGTATTGGCAATGACGTTATTATCTGGTGGTGTCGCAGTTTCAGAATCATTGCTAGTCTTTGAACATGCCGTTAAGGTTGCACTGACCATACAGAGAGCGAGCATTAGTTTTTTCATGAGATTTATACACCGTACGTACCCAATATAATGCTAAGCGTGGCTTTTATTGCTCAAGAAAAATAGCCTATTCTTGTTAACAATTGTGTGTTTGGTTAATACATCAAAACAAACATTTGATTTTTTAAAATTCGTAAATAGTGAAATATTGGTGACATACCTAAAAGTGAACGCTAAAGGACATTTATATATTAATTGGTGAATAACTGAACAATATAGGCTTTTATAATTATTTTGCGTTGTTAAACTCTGCGGCATAGAAAAAACTGTCGGTGCAAATTGTGTTTGAAAAAACAGCGGAAAAAAGTCTGAACTTAATGGGGTGGCAAATTGATAACCATTGGGATTTAAATATCGACCAATGTGTCATGATTGCAGCCCCACATACCAGTAATTGGGATGCACTTTATGCACGTCTTGCCCTGAAAGCGTTAGGGGTAAATGTTCGTATTACGATTAAAGACAGTTATATGAAATTCCCGTTTGGGCCTTTTGTACGTGCTATGGGCGGAATTGGTATTAATCGTCGTCCAAAACAAGATGGTGAAGCTCGTCAAAGTATGGTTGAGCTGATGGCTGACTTGTTCAAGCATCATCCAAAATTGGTCATGTTGGTGACGCCAGAAGGGACACGCGCCAAACAAGAGAAGTGGAAAACTGGTTTTTACCATGTTGCTATGCAAGCGGGTGTGCCGATTGCTTTAGCTTATATGGACTATGTGCAGAAAAAAACGGGTGTGGGTAAAATTGTTTATCCTACAGGTGATTATGAAAAAGATATGGCGGAAATCATGGGTTTCTACGCGCAAATACATGCCAAATTTCCTGAAAAATTCAGTGTCGATACACGCTATCACTAATCTAACAATCCAATAAAAAGGACAGCATCGGCTGTCCTTTTTACGTTTAGATGATTTTGTTTAGACTTTTATATTGAATTTAATCATGAAAATCGGGATGGATACCGCCCAGATTTTGACATGCCGCCTTATAAATTATGTATTGCTGATCAACTACATCGATGAGCGGGATACGAAATAATTTTTCGCCTTCTTTATAGCTGTCGATATATGACACGACCTTTTGTTTGCTTGATGCCAGTTTTTCTTCATGAAAACTTGTAATCGAGCTATGAGTCATATGTGAACTTTCAATATTATTGCATTGAAAATGTGAGAGTAGTTTTTCAGCTTTTTTAATTTCACTGGACGTGCCAAACATACAGCCGCTAAGCAGAGTCACACCTGCAAGCAGGATGAACTTTTTCATGGTTTTATTTTAAGCAAAATTATGAGGTGCAATATTCTATTAATTTTCGACAAAAAAATTAATCACTTTTTTACCATTTGGCTAATTTTTATTTAAATGTGAATTGTGTCATTGTTACAAGATGTGAATGTCTAACTGAAAAGGCTTTTTGTTAGAACAATTTGGACAAATATCTTTAGGTTTGGAGTTATCAGCTTAAGATACTCATCGTCACCAAGAAGCAGCCTGAAGAGAATAGAAGACCTAATACAATATGTTTAAATTGGCGTTCTGAAATGCGATAAAAAAGTTTGGCACCAAAAATCACTGGAAAAGCCATAATCACCAAAAGCACGGCTAAATAGGGCAGATGTTCACGATGGATGATCCCTTGTAGCAGATAGCTAATGAGTGTGACGAGCTGAATGGCTAAATTGAAATGTCGCAAAATATAGCGTTGTTCTGCTTTGGGTGTATTTTTCAGCATGAGCCATGCAGAGGGTAATGCACCACAAAAGCCTCCAAGACCACCCAAGATTCCAGCAATATATCCAATACTAGAATCCGCCCATTTCCCTGATTTTTGGATGAATGAAAATTTAGGATTAAAAAATAAAATTGGGCACCAAAACATTAAAAAAGCGCCCAAAACCAATTTAAATGTATCTGGATTAATGCTGTCTAATAAATAGGTACCGAGTGGTACACCTAAAATTCCTGCAATTAAATAGGGATAAATGATTTTTTTATTGATCGGAATGCTTTTGCGTTCTGATGATAATGAAATGAAGTGGCTATAAACTGAAGCGCAGACCACCAAGGGTGCGGCTATTTGAGGGGGGAGTATCCAAACCCAAAATGACATTGCGATAAGGGCGAATGCAAACCCTGTTAATCCTTGTATGAATCCCGCAAAGATGGCACCAAGAATAAAAAACAGCCAAGTCATTAAATTACAGCTTTGAAATACGTGGCGCTATTGTAGTGAATTTTTCTATATAAATGTGGCTGACTGAACAAATGTAGCAAAATTGGATGTCAAATGATGAATAAAACATGAATGTTTAAATACAGCAGATGTACACAGACTTCCGATTGAATTCATTTCGATAAGTGAAAATGCCCTTCATCAAAGAGGAGTGCTACACATGCTTAAACAAGTTGCTTTGCTATCTGTAGTTGCAGTTACATTTACAGGGTGTGTCGTGGCGCCATTTGATGATGGCCGATACCATTCGAATCAATATGGCTATGCAAATCAATATGGTTATTCAGGTCAATATGGGGGGGCATACGGACAGCGCTATGACTCAAGTCAGCGTTATGACCGTTCATATAGTCGAGTGAATAGCCCGCAACATCGACCAAACTCACCACGATCGAATTCGAATAACCGTCCAGACAATATATATAATAGGACTTACGCACTATTATTTAAAGATTCTCTGTGGTAGCAGATGATTTTTATCGAGAATAAAGTCATCAATGAAGCTTTTGATAATTGGTCTAAATAATTTCTTCTGCCAACGATATACATTTT
>NZ_VPDB01000051.1:0-22004 GCF_013417925.1 Acinetobacter sp. YH12218 | reverse complement strand
TAATCTTTTTCAGATTCAATCAATAATTGAACCGCTCTTTCTCTGATTTCAGGGGTATATTTTAATTTTGTCATCGGGATAGTCTCTCAGAATATTGACTCTCCGACAAACCCGGTACGGTTCAGTTCAGCTGGTTGTTGAACCCATTGATATTGCCACAGCTTGTTGGTGAAAGCATACCATTCAGAAATGATCATTTGATCAGGGGTGCTAGGATCGGGAGTGGGTACTTCATTGCGCATAGGTTCCCAGATTAAAGAGCCTAATCCCGCACTGCGTCTAGCTGATCTTAAGTCTTCTTGCAGAATTTCATTGGCTTTGGGTGTCCCAATCATCACAATTGGAATGGATGCCACATTCACAAGGGTGACAAAGAAATTAAGAATGATTTCAGCCCCGCCAGATTTTTTTGTATTCAAATGCTGGATTTCATCAATGATTAAAAGTCCAATTGAATAATTATTTGCGATAATTTTCATCTGCTGCAGCATGGCATTCACATTTAAGCGACTTCTGGTGAAACGATGCTCGAAGTTTGTATCTCCTAATGCTAAATCTACTGCTCTAAAAAAGTTTGAGCATAAGTTTTTTAAAGAGCTGTCATGCGGACAATCAATTTTAAGGTAAACAATTTGTTTTAATCCCAGCTCTCTATGTTCAATCACTTGCGGGTAATAACGCAAAATTTTGTTCATTGTCGTTGTTTTACCGCTTCCCGAACATCCTATAATTGACATGCTAGTTGCAGTCGACTCTGGAGGTGCATAGCGGTAACAGCTTTCATTTGATGGTTCTAGTTGCTGAAAAGCAGCGTGTAAATGTCGATGTCTATCACCATTAGTGATGTTTCTACTCACATAACCTTGCCGAATCATAATAGAAATTTTTTGCTCAAGGGATAGATGTTTGGTCAGTGGTTGAAAAAAATCATGAGGCAACTGAGCAATCAGATGGATTCTTTCTGGTTGGGGTAAGAAACGCTGTTCTGGAATAAATTTCAGTTTCCCTCGTAGGTGTTTAATGACCGATTTTGTGTCAAGGATAGGCGGTAATTGAGTAATGAGAGGATTATCCCCATAGATATCTTCTATCGATGTGTTGACCGCGAGTTCATTATTATTCATTCTTCATCGTCCTCTTCAAATAATTGTCTCATTAAGTCTGGTTGACTGGTCAAATCCAGATTGCTGCTGTGAGATGGGGGTGTTGGAGTATTGTCTTGGTTGGAATGGATAGTCCGGATAGAATTGACGGACCTATTTTGGAGATGTTCCTCACGTTCCACCTGAATTGCTTCTTGTTTGTTCTGACGAATATCCCGAGTACGTTGTGCTTTAGAAAGTTGGTGAACTCCTGCTTGAGCCTGCCGGCTCTGTGCTGTGTGGATGATTTTGTCAGTAAAATCCTGTAATTCACTAATGGCTACAGACTTTAGTTGTGAATGTTGTTTTTCAACAGTTTTGATTGCTTTTTGAATTTGTTCAGCTTCCCACCAGGTCAGATGCTGATATTGACGTGAGGCATCACTTAAGTGCGCTTCCCAGTATTCCAACTTATTTTCATCAAAGAAAACATAAATGGTATTTACTGAGTATGGGTCAAAACCAATCCGCAACTTTTTCGGGCGGGATTTGGTCGTGTTACGAATAAACCAGCCTTGTTGATGCATTTCCAGACATTGATAGAGTAAGCCTTTGACTTTAAGTCCCTTGTCACTTAAGGAGGCGTCGGTCCTAGGTAACAAGCCAACATATAGTGATTTGTTATCCACTTGTCTTAACATCCCAGTACGGTGCTGTAGACCCCACTGCCAGAGCTTAAGGGGGGTAGAAGGCAGGTCAGTCGGCATATCGGCACTACGATCGTATTTCGTCAAAATATCAAAATTATTGCGTAACAAGACGCAGCTTAAGATGATTTTTCTGAACTCTTCCAGAGTTAGACAAGCTTCTAGTCGATAATCATGTCCGCCTTTCTTTTTTTCCTTGAATCCAGAAACAACACCAATATTCTCGTAGGATTTAAAGCGTGACTGAATGATTCCAAAAGCCCTCTCCACAATACCTTTGGCATCGCTTCGATACGGTGGCGCATTTTCAATACGAACAGAAAAGTTTTTTTCAAGAAGTTCAATTTGATAGCCAATTAGTTCACCGCGGTCTGCAAGTATGGCACCAGGTAAACCATAAATAGGCCAGTCTTCTGGTTGTATTTGCAAGCCATAACTCTGACAGAATGTCACTTTATCTTGGATTGCAACGCTGAGGCATTGTATAGCTGTGTTAAATGAACTGTTTTCCATACCGACATAAAGTCCAGTAATCATCCTGCTGAATACATCGATAACAATATATACGGTAGGTCGGCCAATAATCTGTGATGGATCTCGTGATGATACTAGATAGATGTCAGCGACTGTTGAATCTATCTCATAACGTGCACCAGGACCATTTGCTTGCTTGGTCGCTGTTGAAGTCAGAGGTTTGTGATCTTTCAGGGTTTTCTGATTCTTCAGAATTTCCTTGGAATTGTTCTTATTTCTATATCGCGTATTATAAAAGTAGTAGAATTGAGCATACGTTGGAATATCTCCAGCTTGCACTTGATGAAAGTGCTTGGAAAATAAATTTTTAAACCGAAGATAAGTTTCGTTAATGGATTGTTTTTTGACAGGAACTAAATACTCTTCGATGGCTTTCTTAAAATATAATTCAACCTGTTCAGTAACATTCTTACCTTCATTTGATTCATAGATGCGTGGTCTGCCAATTTTTTTATCACCTATCGTTCTTTTTTGGCCTTTTCCACCTGAGTTTTCATAGTCCGGTACCAAAGCATTTATCGTTTGACCACGCTGCCAGTAGCGTCTTAGGAGTCGTAGAATTTTATTAATTGATACTTCTTTCTCTAGATGTAGAGTTTTAATTTTTGCAGTCCTGATTTTTGCATTGATAAGAACTTGTTCATCATTAATTAAATCTTGAATAATTAAAAAGTTTTCATCTCTTTTTTTGAGTTGAATAGAATCTTCACTCAAGTTTAATCGTTTTAAGTATTCATAAGGATCTTGCGCTGGTATCAGGCTTTGATCATCTGAGAGAGTTTGAAGTTCCTTAGACAAAATGAGTTCAGGAAAAGCATTTTTATTATCAATCGCAATCCATACCGTATACTGCGGTAAGAATTTGAGTATTCGGTATTGTGTTGAATTCAAGATGTAAACTGAATTAATTAGTTGCATGGACTGTATTCTCATCCTGGAGTAAATTACTTGCATGAATCTCAGAAAGTTTAAGCTCCAAGTACGAAATTTCTAGATTAAATTGAAGTATTCGCAGGGCAAATAATTTTCTAAACAATGCGAGCGTCGCTCCTATACCCATTTTTTGAGTTTGGTCAAAATGCTTACAAAATTGGATTAATGAGCTTTGAGGGTACTGGCTAATTTCTTCCATAAAATAAACTGCTAGATCGATCATGTGATTTGTTATTTCAAGGTCATTTTTTTCTACATACAGCCATTTAATGTTCTCTAGTACCGTAGCAGGAATGTCTTTTTCAGTAATAAGTTTGAACGGCGTATTGTGCTCTTCTTCCCAGTAACGACGTTTAATTTCTAATGACTCAATAACATGAGCTTTATTCAGATCCTTGCTGTAAAGAGTGTCAAGGGCTATAGAAAACTTACCAAAATCAACTAAAAAATCTGAAGATAGGGTAAAAGGTATATAGTCAACCGATACTTTTTTCATTCGGAAACGAGAACAGATGGAGTTAAGATCATAGATATCCAAAGGATAATGTTCGCGAATATCTGTAACGTTCTGATTCCAGTCAAGCAGTAAAAAGGTAGATAGCTCTAGATCAGAAAATAAGTGATGAAGACGTTGACTCACACGACCTTGTACTCTATGAGAGCGACCAATTGAACTGAAGTTTTGAACAGTTTTACAAGGTTTATAATCGCGTCCATGGCCCTGGCCATACCCTTCTGTTACTAGTTCTTCATAGTTTTTTATAATTTTTGCCATACAGAAGACCTGTGGATTTTGGTGGATAATTAATCATATCTGAATGGGGGTAATTTTGTATTTGGCAAAAACATACAAACTTAAATATATTTATATACAAACAAAATTTTATAATTTTTTATTTAATTATTCTTTTAATTCATTAACTTAATAATTAATCTGGTATTTTAGTACTCAATTAATGAGTTTAAAAAACGTTAATGATAGGCAAAAGTATTCAAATTACATCTTAGTAAACATCGTTGCATATTCTTATGTAAACCAACTGCATATTCATACTCAAACCCGACCATTCATTCTGGTTCATAGTAAAATGTTTATTTTCTATTCCAAATATTTTAGAACAAAATATGTAAATTTGGATCTTAAAGTACTACCTTAATCTGCTATAATTTGTACATCATTATGATGTACAAATTGGTGGAAAATATGGCTAACTTAGCAACAGAACGAATCAATGTTCGTTCAACCGTAGATGCAAAGATTGTAATTGAGCAAGCTGCGAATTTATTGGGTCTTAGTGTGAGTTCCTTTATGATCCAATCCTCATTTGAACGAGCAAAAGAATTACTTAAATCTAATCACGAGTTAAAAGTAAATAATGCTGATCGTGATATGTTAATGAATTTGCTTGAAAATCCGCGCCCTGCAAATGATGAGATGAAAAATTTAATGAGTTTATTGGATGAAAATTGAGGTTTTACAAGCCCATCATCAGAAAAAATCATTTAATTGTGGGCAAGATGATTTAAATAAGTTCATAAAACAATACGCATCCCAACATCAGAAATCAGGAACAAGTAAAACCTATGTTGCTATTGATGATGCACAGGTGAGGGGATTTTATTGTCTATCAAGTACCTCTATAGGATTTGATGGGGTTGATGCTGTTCTCACTAAACGATTACCTCGTTATCCCTTACCTTGTGTGGTTGTGGGTCGCTTTGCCGTTGATCAAGCAGCACAGGGGCAAGGAGTTGGAAAAGTACTTTTAGCACATGCTCTTAAACAAGTTTCAAAAGTTGCTCAAATTATTGGTGTTAATTTTGTTGTAATACATGCTAAGGATCAAAAAGCTATGGAGTTTTATCAGCGGTTTGGCTTTATCTCATTAACATCAAATCCATTAACATTAATATATCCAGTGAATGAAATACCTCATTTTAAATAAGGTGGGCTGCTAGTAACAGGAATAGCTAATAGACTTATTCAGAGTTTGCACATAGTTCCTTAACCCTTATTTTGCTTTATGACCAAATACTGCGTCTAATTATGGTAATTTAATTAAGTTTGTTTTATTTTTTATCTTAAGTTGTTGATATATATTATTCATTGTTTTTTGGTTCTAAAATTAAGTTTGTATTAATATTTACTATCTTTAATTTTAGATGAAATTAAGTTTGTATAAGATTCTTCCGCTTTAAAATGCGAATTCTTGCCCAGAAAGGCGAAGCATACTTTAAATAAAATGAAATGTTTTCAAGGTGAGGTCAAAAAGGAATGCTTTTTGAATCTATGGTGGGATTTTTACATATTTATATTATTGAATATATTGGTAATAATTTTATATTTCTGGTGTGATGCTAATTTGAGTTTAATTATATTAAAAACCCTGTAGACTTGGTGTAGAACCACTAGGTCTACAGGGTAGGGTTTTGTTTGTTCATTTCATTAATGTACAAACTAAAATAATTAAATCTAAACTTAATTATTTGATACAAACTTAATTATACGAACACAATTCCAGCCCTTGATCAAAAATTATTATTCCACCGTCACTGACTTCGCCAAGTTACGTGGCTGATCGACATCTGTTCCACGCAGCACGGCAACATGGTATGAGAGTAATTGCACGGGTACGCTGTATACGATTGGTGACAATATTTCATTCACACTTGGCACATAAACCACGTGTTGACGATCTTTCGCTTTGATGCCGCTGTTTTCATCTGCAAAAACAAACAACTCACCACCACGCGCTTGCACTTCTTCCATATTCGATTTGAGTTTATCCAACATGTCATCTTGTGGAGCAAGAATCACCACAGGCATATCATTATCAACCAGTGCCAATGGACCATGTTTTAACTCACCAGCCGCATAGCCTTCAGCATGGATGTATGAAATCTCTTTAAGTTTCAAAGCGCCTTCAAGGGCGATAGGGAACTCAGTACCACGACCCAAGAATAGGCAGTGATTTTTTTCAACAAATAATTCTGATAGACGTAGAATCTCAGCATTATCTTGTAAAGTATCTAAAATCACTTTCGGTGTATGCCAAAGCGCTGCAATAATTTCAGAGACTCGGTCAGTTGAAATGCTTTGCTTAATTTGACCAATTTTCAATACCAATAGCATCAATGCCGCAAGCTGTGTGGTAAATGCTTTGGTCGAAGCAACACCAATTTCAGGGCCTGCGAGCGTCAACAAACTGTAGTTGGTTTCACGTACCATCGACGAGGTTGCCACGTTGCAAATGGTCATGGTGGTGATACTCAAGCTTTTCGCTGCTGCACGCTTTTGCGTATCACGCAGTGCAGCTAAAGTATCGGCTGTTTCACCTGATTGAGAAATACAAACATACAGTGTGTTATTCACAATCACAGGCGAGCGATAACGGAACTCACTGGCAATTTCGACTTGGCAAGGCACGTCAATCAGTTGTTCAAACCAATATTTGGCAATCATGCCGGCATGGTAGCTAGTACCACAAGCGATGATTTGCACTTGTTGAATTTGGCTGAAATCTTGAGCTGCATTGGCAAGGAAATCATCACGAAGCGCATTACCATTTAAGGCTTGTGAAATCGTTTGTTTAATCGCTTCAGGCTGCTCATAAATTTCTTTGAGCATATAGTGTTTATATTCACCTTTTGAAGCATTGCTTACAGTCGCATCAAGCTCTTTGATTGGACGATTCACCAATTTACCCTCGACGAATATTTCAATGGTATGACGTGTTAAACGTGCAATATCACCTTCTTCAAGGTAGATAAAACGGTTGGTAATCGGTAAAAGTGCCAATTGATCCGAGCTAATAAAGTTCTCGCCAATACCGACACCAATCACAAGAGGTGAACCTTCACGCACCGTGATTAATTCATCAGGATGGTCGGTATGTACGATACCCAGTGCATAAGCACCTTTGAGTTGAGGCACGACACTTTTAACTGCTTCTAAAAGACTCGGAGTGCTTTTTAAAGCATCATTGACTAAATGCGCGACAACTTCTGTATCTGTTTGTGAGGTAAAGACATAACCAAGTGCTTCAAGATCATCTTTAAGCTCTTGATAGTTTTCAATAATACCGTTATGAACAACAGCCACATTGCCTGAGATATGCGGATGGGCATTATTTTCAGTCGGTTTACCATGGGTTGCCCAGCGTGTATGTGCAATACCGACCGAACCTGCGATATCTGCTTCTTCAACGGCTTGTTCAAGATTTGCAACTTTACCTACGCGACGTTCACGTAGAACATGGCCTTTATTAATCAGCGCTAAACCCGCAGAGTCATAGCCACGATATTCAAGACGCTTTAAGCCTTCAATTAAAATATTGGTAATACTACGTTCTGCAACGCCGCCGACGATACCACACATAATGAATTCCTCTTATTTCTTAATCTTTTGCGGACGCGGATAGTTTTCTTTGGCAAATTGCTTTGAACGCTCCACCGCTAAACTGTTGTCTGCTACATCGCGTGTAATCGTTGAACCGGCACCGACAGTTGCGCTATTCCCAATGTGTACTGGAGCAACCAAAGAGCTGTTTGAGCCGATAAAGGCGCGATCACCAATGATGGTTTTAAATTTGTTGGCGCCGTCATAATTGCATGTAATGGTGCCTGCGCCAATGTTTGAACCTGCGCCTACTTCTGCATCGCCTAAATAGGTAAAGTGGTTGGCTTTTGAACCTATGCCAATGCTTGAGTTTTTGACTTCAACAAAGTTGCCGATGTGCACTTCATTCGCAAGTTTTGCACCTGGACGCAAGCGCGCAAACGGGCCGATTTGCACATCTTCGCCGACAATGGCACTGTCAAAAACGCTATATGGTTGAACTTTAGTGCCTGCCGCAATCTTGGAGTTTTTAATGATACAACCTGCACCAATTTCAACGTTATCACCGAGTTCAACATCACCTTCAATAATCACGTTGATATCGATACGGACATCTTGACCAACAGTCAATGTACCACGTAAGTCGAAACGTGCAGGATCAATCAGGTGAACGCCTTGTTGCATCAGTTGTTTAGCTTGGAATACTTGAAATTCACGTTCAAGGGCTGCCAATTGTACGCGGTCATTGACACCTTCCACTTCGAAAGCACGTTCTGGTTCAACAGATGCCACTTCGAGACCGTCTGCGATCGCCATGGCAACGATATCGGTCAGGTAATATTCACCTTGCGCATTATTATTGCTTAATTTTGGCAACCATTCGTGCAATTTAGCATTACTTACGGCATAAATACCGGTATTAAATTCTTTGATTTTACGTTGTTCTTCAGAGGCATCTTTGTGTTCAACAATGGCTTGAATTTTGCCATTTTCACGTACAATACGACCATAACCTGTCGCATCATTAACCGTTAAAGTTACTAAGCCAATACCTGTTTGAGTAGATGCATCTAATAGTTTTTGTAATGTTGCTTCAGTGATACAAGGCACATCACCTGAGAGAATCAAAGAAATCCCGGTTTTTGCGAGAACAGGCAGAGTCACTTTGACTGCATGGCCTGTACCCAATTGTTCTGCTTGTTCAACCCATTTGACATTTTCATGTGCAAACGCGTTTTGAACCAATTCGCCGCCATGTCCATAGATGGTAATTATTTCTTCTGCATTTAGTTTTTTCGCCGTGTTGATGACATGACCGAGCAGCGGTTGTCCTGCGAGGGGTTGTAAAACTTTGGGTAAACGTGAACGCATACGTGTTCCTTTACCTGCAGCAAGAATAATAACGCTAGTAGACATGTTTAATCCTAGGTGTTTCTATTACATAGACACAATATAAAAATAAATACAGATGCAAAGTGCGGCCCAAAGACCCGCAATGATGTCGTCAAACATGATGCCAAAGCCACCACCGACTTGACGGTCAATGACACGAATAGGCCACGGTTTCCAGACATCGAATAGACGGAATAGGGCAAAACCAATCAGTGCCCAAGTCCAGCTCATTTGCCCAAGATATAAAATTGGGAGGAAGGTAATGGACTGACCGGCAAATTCATCCCATACGATGCGGCCATCGTCATGAACACCCATGACTTTGGCGGTTTGACCGCAAATAAAAATGCCGACAATTGACATGATGATCATGACAATAATGGAGTTGATAAATCCAATTGCAAGCCAACCAGGAATAAACAATAAAGCAAACGCAGAGCCAAATGTTCCCGGTGCTTTGGGAGCAAGACCAGAACCAAAGCCCACGCCACAGAATGCGATGACTCGGTTAAACCAAGACATGGATTTAAAGTTAATGGCTGGTTTATGCAAAATGCTGATATCCCTGAAATTTTATGACTTGGTCCACACCGTGGTTGTTATAACGGATTCCCAAATTTGGGGTGATTTGACCGATTTTACTAATGTTTACATCTAATTTTAGTTGCAGAATTTTTTGATAATTCTGCGGGCTTATTGTAAAGCATAACTCATAGTCATCACCACCCGCGAGTGCGTACTGCCATTGGGATTCTTGTTGTAATTGTTTTACATGGTCGTCGATAGGAAGTTGATCTAACTCGATTTCTGCACCCACTTTAGAGGCATGCAAAATATGTCCTAAGTCCTGAGCCAAGCCGTCAGAGACATCGATCATGCTATGAGCTAAGCCTTTGAGCTGTTGACCAAGTTGGCAACGTGGTGTTGGATAATCTAAACGCTTTTGCAGTGGGTGTCCTAAATGCTGTAATCCGTACGCAGCATCGCCAACTTGACCGCTGACACAAATGAAATCACCAACTTGAGCGCCTGAGCGGGTTACTGCTTTGCCTATATCGACCCAGCCTAATGCTGTGACTGAAATCGTCAGATGAGGACTTTGTGTGGTATCACCACCGATTAAACTCACACCAAATTGATCGCAACAATCATATAAACCCTGACTAAAGCCTTTGAGCCAGTCATGATCAATTTGGGGTAGGCTCAATGCCAATAAAATACTGTGTGGTTTGGCACCCATTGCAGCAATGTCAGAGAGGTTGACAGCAACAGATTTCCAGCCGATGGCATGTGGTTTTGTGTCGAGAGGGAAGTGACGTCCAGCAACCAGTGTATCAGCACAGATGACCAATTGTTGCTGTGGAGGAGGGGTGAGCAAGGCTGAGTCATCACCGACCCCTAAATCGACAGAATTAATATTCTGACGATTAAAATAGGTATCAATGATCGAGAACTCAGCCATACAACGTACTACTTAAAAAATTAATTAGCTTGTTGTTTTTCTGCTGCACGCAATGTAGTCGCTAAACGATCCAATACACCATTGATGTATTTATGGCTGTCTGCACCGCCAAAATGTTTAGCTAACTCGATCGCTTCATCTAACACGACGCGATATGGAATCTCAAGATGTTCTTTGAGTTCATATGCACCAAGACGAAGTGTTGCAAGTTCAACGCCATCTAAGGCTTCAACTTCGCGATCGAGTACAGGGATTAAAAGCGCATCCAATGCTTCATGATTGGCAACAACCTCGGTCAATAACTCGTGGTAATAGCCGAGATCGACCTTGTGCATGGCATTTTCCACACGCGTACGTGCTTCAATCTCATGCACAGGATTGCGGCTCATTTGCCATTCATAAATTCCTTGTACAGCAAAGCGACGTGCTTTACGTTTTGCTGCATAAGTTGCTTGAAGTGTTTGCGACATAGCGTTAAATAGCCTTTAACAAGTTAACCATTTCAATAGCAGTTAAGGCAGCTTCACTACCTTTATTGCCTGCTTTTGTACCTGAGCGTTCAATCGCTTGTTCAATACTATCCGTAGTCAATACACCATTAATTACTGGTAAGCCAGTATCTAGACCAACAACGCCTAAACCTTTGGCACATTCGCCAGCAACAAAATCGAAGTGAGGCGTGCTACCACGAATCACTGCGCCAAGCGCGATGATGGCATCGAAACGATCTGAAGCTGCAAGTTTCTTTGCAACCACTGGAAGTTCCCAAGCACCCGGTGCATGAACAATAGTGATATTATCCTCTGATACGCCATGACGTTTCAATGTATCAACGGCACCTTCTAGCAAATGTTCAACAACAAAGCTATTAAAACGACCAACTAAAATCGCATAACGGTCTTCGTTCGCGAGATGTAACATACCTTCAATACGGCGAACTGCCATAGCAACCTCGATTATTTCTCTGATGTTTGATTTGCGGTGATGTATTCCACCACTTCTAAGTTAAAACCTGATAATGCATTAAAGCGTAATGGCGAGCTAAGAAGCTTCATTTTTTCCACGCCTAAATCACGTAAAATTTGTGCGCCGACACCAATGGTTTGGTACTGCTGTGACAGTGCTGCATTGGATTTAACATTTTTCGGTGCAGTTAAATTTTCTAAAGCAGGGCCTAAGTCCTGTAAATGACGCTGACCAATCCACACTAAAACACCACGATCGCTGGATGCGATTTCTTTGAGTGCTTTATCGAGATTCCACGCCGGAGCGCCATCTTGTTTATTGAGTTTTAGTAAGTCGCGAACGGGATTGAAACCGTGTACACGGACTGTGGTTACGCCTTGTTTCGGTTCGCCTTTAACCAGTGCTAAATGAATGTCTGGGTTACCAATTTCACGGTAACGGAACAATTCAAAAGTACCATATTCAGTATCTAAAGTTTGTTGATCAATGCGCTCAACGGTTTGCTCATTGGTCATGCGGTAGTGAATTAAGTCCGCAATGGTCCCCATTTTTAAGCCATGCTTTTCAGCAAACACTTCAAGGTCTGGGCGACGTGCCATAGTGCCGTCTTCATTGATGATTTCACAAATCACAGATGCGGGTTCTAGGCCAGCTAAACGAGATAAGTCACAACCGGCTTCAGTATGACCGGCACGGTGTAGGACACCACCAGGCTGTGCCATCAGCGGGAAAATATGGCCTGGCTGTACGATGTCAGCCGGTTTAGCATGTGCTGCCACCGCCGTTTGAATGGTATGTGCACGTTCAGCAGGTGAGATGCCTGTTGAAATGCCATTTGCTGCTTCAATCGACAAGGTAAAGTTGGTGCCGTGCTGTGCACCATTGGCATCTACCATGAGTGGTAGATTTAACTGTTGGCAACGCTCTTTGCTGAGCGTTAAGCATACAAGACCACGCGCATGCGTAATCATGAAGTTGATATCTTCAGGGCGTACGTGGGTCGCAGCGATAACAAGGTCGCCTTCATTTTCACGATCTTCATCATCCATCAGGATGACCATTTTTCCTGCACGAATATCAGCTACGAGCTCTTCAACAGTATTGAGCGGCATCAATCTTCACCTTTTTGTTTGTCTCGAATGACATTTACTTGCATTGATTGTTGCATAGTCTAACGTTTTTTTGCGTTCTTTGCCTATGCTTATCATTTTCCTTTAATGGCTCATTGTTATACACAGTCGTCAGAACCTTGAAAAGAGGACTTTATTTGAATTGTGCCATTTATGCCCAATCTTTAAGCGATTGAAAAGCATAAAAATGGGTAAGCTTATACAGATTTTAAATAATTCAAATGAAAGAGATGAACAGTTTGTCGGAAAACTGTCGGTCTTTAACTCCATGAACTGTCACATAAAAATCAATCACGTTGATGCAGCCACATGGCTCTCTAAATATTGCCGAATCATCATCTTATTGGCGTTTAAAATAGTTTTTTGCAAATGTGGATCTGCGGCTGCACGCGCAATTAAAATGGCACCGGCAAGTTGGCAGATCATGGCCCAAGCGAGTTCTTCGCTACCGAGATGCTGACTAAATAAAGCGTGACCACGCAGTAATTCAGTTTCATATACCAACTTGGTGTCCTGATCTGCACGCGCTATTTCACTCGCAAGCGTGGGGAGTGAACAACCTTGCTCGGGATGCTGAACATGTGCAGGGGTTAAATAGCGGTCAAGCTCAAATTCAATCCAATCTTGCGCATTATCATGTGGATTGTTTTGCCACATATCAAAACTGTGTTGTAACTCATGTTCAATTAAGGCTTTAAGTAGCTCTTGTTTAGACGAAAAATGTGAGTAAAAGGCGCCACTGGTGACGCCGGCGGCTTTCATGAATCCATCCACACCTGTTGCAGCAAAGCCATTTTTTTTCGCAATTTGCCCCGTAATGTTGAGCAATTCTTGTCGTTTTTGTTGTTTGTATTCGGGTTTATAGCGCATGTACATGACCCTAAAAAATTATGATTGACGATAAATTCATCATAACATAGTATTCGTTATAGTAACGATCGTTATTCAATAAAATTGTTCGCAAATGGAATATAAAAACTATCCAGCACGAGGAGATCGTCATGGAAAATAATCATATATCTAAGCCTGTCAAAGGTGTGGCATTGATCATTGGTGCAGGAGATGCCACCGGCGGTGAAATTGCCAAACGCTTTGCTCGTGGTGGTTATACCGCATGTATGACGCGGCGTAATGTCGACAAATTACAGCCCTTAATTGCTGAAATTCAAGCGCAGGGAGGGACTGCTTTTGGCTTTGGTTCGGATGCTCGAAAAGAAGAGCAAGTGATTGAACTCATCGAGCACATTGAATCAAACATTGGCCCGATTGAGGTCATGGTTTTTAATATCGGTGCCAATGTGCCATGTAGTATTTTGGAAGAAACCGCACGTAAATATTTCAAAATTTGGGAAATGGCATGTTTCTCGGCATTTTTAACGGGTCGGGAAGTGGCAAAACGCATGGTGACCCGTGAATCTGGCACGATCATTTTTACGGGTGCGACGGCAGGGGTTCGTGGTGTGGCTGGCTTTGCCGCTTTTGCTGGCGCAAAACATGCGCTTCGTGCCTTGGCACAAAGCATGGCACGTGAACTAGGGCCAAGAAATATTCATGTGGCGCATTTGGTGGTTGATGGGGCGATTGATACCGATTTTATTAAAGATACTTTTCCCGATTTGTACGTGAAAAAAGCGCAAGATGGTATTTTAAATCCAGTACATATTGCAGAAAATTATTGGCATCTCTCACAGCAACCACGAGATGCATGGACGCATGAATTAGATCTGCGACCGTGGATAGAACGCTGGTAAGCGTAATTTGATTCAAATGAAAGAACGATACGCGGTAAGGTCATCCGCAAGTGTTTGAGACAGGACTACATCTATTCAAAAATGTTTTTGCGATACTTTGAATAATTAGACGCTAGTGAACGAGTTTTGCGGATGACAATGGTTTTGGGTACTTTTGCCGAAACAAAAGTACCTCCAGCCGAAGGCTAATCCCTTTATTTAAACCCTGGATGTAAGACTCCGTCAAATCGGCTTAAAAATCATTTAAAAAATACGATGTTACTTTTACGTGCGTAACATCAGTTAGGAAAATAAGCAAAAAAAGGACGAAAAACATGAAAGTCATTGAATTTTATTTTGATGTCGGCAGCCCATATAGTTATATCGGTTTTCATCGCATTCAACAGATTGCACAGCAGTATCAAGCCGAGCTGATCTGGAAGCCGATGCTTCTTGGTGGAGTGTTTAAAGCTACAGGCAATATTAGCCCAATGGCGGTACCTGCGAAGGCACGTTATTCCATGATTGATCTTCAACGTTGGGGAAAGTTATGGCAGATACCCGTACAGATGAATCCGTATTTTCCGATCAATACTTTGCAGTTGATGCGTTTGATTACCGCAGTCCAATTATTTCAGCCTGAAGTATTTCTCAATGTACTGACGGGTATTTTTAACGCGATGTTTGGTCAGCCACGCAATTTAAATGATCTCAATGAATTAATTCAATTGATGCAAGAGCTTGGATTGGAGGTAGCGCAAGTTAAATCATGGCTTGAAGATGAAAAAGTAAAGTCTGAGCTTAAAGTGGTGACCGAAGAAGCCATTGCACGTGGTGTGTTTGGGGCGCCAAGTTGGTTTGTCGATGATGAGTTATATTGGGGTGTTGATCATTTACATTTTGTTGAGGCGGCTTTACAGGCTTCATCACGATCAGCCTAATTGGACGAATACTTGAGTGAATGCTACTGAATATGAGCACCAGTTTTAGGACGGGAATGCAGAAGTTATTGTAGATGTAAGTAAAATTATAGAATGGATCATGGCTGATTGTCTTACTTACATCTACTTTTACTCAGCTTTCATTTGTATTGAGTCTTATTTTTGGCGTACTAACTTAAAAAACTTAAGCTTTATTCCGTATATAAATAATGCTGACATTTGGTGCAATTTACGGTGCATGAATCGCTTGCATAAATACCTTTACGAAAGAATCGTTTATTGCCGCAAAAGATACAGATAAATTCATCTTTATGATTTTTAGCGCTTGGTAGTTCTTGGTAAACGAGTCTTAATCCATTGTCTTTATAACGATAATCTCGACCATAAATTTGTTTAGCAAGCCAATAGTCCAAACTTGTAAATTTTATGGCAATACAACTGATGATACAAAAAGGAAATAGCCATATAGATTCAAATGCTTTGGAAACAGACGCCCAACCTGAAAATACACTTGTGAAAGTAAAAAACATGACCGCGAAAGCACCAAAGAAGAAAAGATAGAATACTTTGCTTTGGAAAGAGCTTAATTTGTTTAAGTATTTGAGATGATGTTCATAGGTCGAAATATCATCTTGGTTGGGCACAAATGCGGGATAACGTGCTTGCTTAGGTTTGTCTGACACTTGATCACCAAATGAATGACCACAGGCACTACAAAAGTGATGTTGTACTAATGCTTTTTCTCCACAGGAGACACAATATTTCATAGCTATTTAAATATTTTTAATTAATAAAGTTATTTGTTTAGCAAGCATAAGAAAATTTGCAGCTTTTTAAAAGAAATTTTAATGAATTCTTTGAAGAGGCTTCTAACAAAAAAGCGAACCGAAGTTCGCTTTTTATCTCATGTATTGTTCAACGCTGCTTAGAAGAAGCCCATTGGTTTGGTGTCATAGCTCACCAACAAGTTTTTGGTTTGTTGATAATGATCAAGCATCATTTTGTGGTTTTCCCGGCCGATCCCTGATTTTTTGTAGCCACCGAATGCTGCGTGTGCAGGGTAGATATGATAACAGTTGGTCCATACACGACCTGCCTGAATAGCACGACCCGCACGATATGAAGTATGCGCTGAACGCGACCAAACCCCTGCACCTAGACCATAAATCGTGTCATTGGCAATTTTAATGGCATCATCAAAGTCTTTAAAGGTTGCTACTGAAAGCACAGGGCCGAAGATTTCCTCTTGGAAAATCTTCATGTCATTGGTGCCTTTAAAAATCGTTGGCTCAATATAGAAACCTGTACCGACTTCATTACGTGGATCACCACCAGTAATGAGCTGTGCACCTTCATTTTTACCTGTAGCGATACAGCCTAAAATTTTGTCTTGCTGCTCTTGCGATGCCTGTGCACCAATCATGGTGTCGGTATCTAAAGGATGACCGGTCTTAATACGTTTCACACGCTCTACTGCCATTTCCAAGAATCGATCTGCAATGCTTTCTTGTACCAATGCACGTGATGGACATGTGCAAATTTCACCTTGGTTCAGCGCAAACATGGCAAAACCTTCGAGTGTTTTATCTAAGAACTCATCGTCTTTGTCCATGATGTCTTCAAAGAAGATATTTGGTGATTTTCCACCAAGTTCTAAAGTCACAGGAATGATATTTTCAGTCGCATATTGCATGATCATTTGTCCCACAGCGGTTGAACCGGTGAAGGCGATTTTTGAGATGCGTGGATTGGTCGCCAATGGACGACCGACTTCAACACCATAACCATTCACAATATTCAGCACGCCCGGTGGGAGTAGGTCTTGAATGAGTTCAGCCAAGACCAAGATGCTGACAGGCGTTTGCTCCGCAGGTTTCAATACGATGCAGTTTCCCGCAGCCAATGCTGGAGCAAGTTTCCAAGCCGCCATCAAGATTGGGAAATTCCACGGAATAATTTGACCGACCACACCAAGTGGTTCATGGAAATGGTAAGCAATAGTATTTTCATCAATTTCAGAAATGCCGCCTTCTTGGGCACGGATACAGCCGGCAAAATAACGGAAGTGATCGATACAAAGTGGAATATCAGCGGCTAAGGTTTCACGAATCGGTTTACCGTTGTCCCATGTTTCTGCAACTGCAAGGAGCTCTAGGTTTTCTTCAAGTCGATCGGCAATTTTTAATAAAATATTTGAGCGTGTCGTTGGGGAAGAGGCGTTCCATTGGGCTTTGGCTTTATGCGCTGCATCCAAAGCCAATTCGATATCTTCAGCAGAAGAACGTGGCACTTTGGTAAAAACTTTACCGTCTACAGGGGAGATATTTTCAAAGTATTCACCTTTCACTGGCGCGACCCATTGGCCACCAATCAGGTTTTCATACTGAGCTTTAAACTGAACTTTTGAACCGGGTTGATTAGGATCGACATAACGCATATGAATTTTCCTTTGCTTGTTTATTATGATCTTGTTGGGCTGCCCATCTGTGGCAATCTACAGCTTTGGTATAAGGTACTTTTGTACATTATTTGATTAGCATAGCCTGTATAAGGTTGGAAAAAGGTTGGAGACAAGAAGGTTTACAATATTTTTTTTCAGTCTTAAAAACAAAAGCCGGGAAACGGATTTTTAGTCATGAATTGTTGTGAGAATAATGAATGATGATACAGAAGGATTTATCTGAAAAACGACAGAATGTCGAACGGTTAAGGCAGGGCATGAGTCTGTCAAAGCAGCAAAGCTCGCAATTGAATGAGAGCATTGCGAGTTCTTGGCAGCGATCGGCGCAGGCGGAAATTCCGGAAAACCGGAGTGCTGCGCCTTTGGTAAATTTAAGCCCTCAAAGTCAACAACAGTCGGCATTGCATCATGCGTTGCAACATTGTGCCGAAGATTTAAAACACATTGCCGAACAGTCGTCGATGGTACTTGCCGTGGGCGATGTAGGTAGCACGATTATTTGGAGTGCGTCGAGTCGGCAAATGCAAAGTGCTGCGGAAAGTGTGCATTTTATTGCAGGTGGGCAATGGCGCGAAGAATTGGTCGGCACCAATGCATTAGCGTTGTCTTTAAAAACCCAACAGTCGAGTTGTGTGTTTTCAAATGAACATTACATGCCATCAGTACATGAATGGGTCTGCTATGCAGCACCGATTATCGATCCACATACGCAGCAAATTTTGGGCGTGGTTGATTTATCCACTGTGTGGAAAAACCACAATAGTTTAGGGCTACTTGCGGCTGAACGCTGCGCTTCGATTATTCAATCGGCTTTGCTCGATTTTCAAAAACAGCATTTGTATATTCGGGCCTTTGCTGTGCCGCAAGTGTTATTTAATGGCAAAGTGATGGTGCTGACCCCACGGCAAATTGAAATTTTGACCATCTTGGCGCTATGTCCACAAGGCATGACCTTAGATACATTGCATCAAGCCTTATACGGTGAACGCAAGGTAAGTGTTGGGACTTTAAAAGCGGAAATGTCGCAGTTACGCGATATTTTGGGTGGTATGTTAGGCTCACGTCCCTATCGTCTATTGGCGCAAGTCGAAGCCGATTTTTTACAAGCCGAGCAAGCTTTAGATGCTGGTTATCTCGATTCTGCATTAAAACTGTGTTCAGGGGTTTTCTTGGCCAAAACCGAAAGTCCTTTTTTAGGGGCATGGCGTGATTGTCTTGAGTCACGATTAAGCCAAGCGATTTTTAATGCCAAAGAAACAGATGTTCTGCTCAAGCATGTCGCGCGTTTTCCTGAAGCCATTGATGCGGTTGAACGCCTGATTGAGCTGATGCCGAGATCGCATCCCGTACATCAGACCTTGTTGAAATTAAAACAGTAAGTTGCAATGTAATTCAGGCTATTAAAGACCTTTATTGGCCAGCCATTCAAAGAGCTGGGTATAGACTTGTTCACGCGCGGTTTTTTCCGAAAGTACTAAATCATGCAAGCCATTGTGAATGCTTTGAATGGTGACATCGCCTTGAATTTTTTTGGCATATTTTTGGATATCTTTTACACCCAAAATCACATCAGTGGTCTGCGCTGCTTTACCCCATTTTTTGGGATTTTTAGTTTGATGTGAATGCATCACTAATACCGGTACATCAATCGTCACACCTTGATGAATTTCCTTTTGAGCTTCATAAATACTGCGGACGAAACTGATGTATACCATTGGATAGCGGGTCTTTTTCCAGTCTAAGTTGAAGTCCCATTCACCCTTGAGTTCACAGTGTAAGCTGGCGGTGTACCATTTATTCAGTTCACTTGGAAATTTTAAATTGGGAAAGGTTTTTGCCAATTTACTCAGCTGTGGAATACCCAGTGCGCGTTTCACCGGATTCATGTTGAAATCATAAAATGGGCTATTAACCCAAAGGGCTTGAATTAAAGGATGATTTGGATGATGGGCTGCATACAAAGTGGTGGTTAAGCCACCGGTAGAATGACCACAGAGCAGTAAGGCATCATGACCTTCATCTGCAATGATCGTTAGGGCTTGATCTATTTCGGCATCGTATTCAGACAGTGCATGCACATTATAGTATTTTTGATGCGGGCGGATGGAGCGGCCATACTTTCTTAAATCTAAGGCATAAAAGTCGAAACCGTGCTGATTGAAGCGTTCCGCCATTTCGGTTTGGAAAAAATAATCGATAAAACCATGGATATAGAGCACCGCTTTGGAGGTTGGAGCCGCTGCTTTTTTGCGAACCAGTGTGGCAACCACAGGGCCTTCATAATCATCAGGGAAGGTCAGCGTGGCTTGTTCATAGCCTGCACCCAAAATGTCAGGCTGATACTGAATTGGTGAATGGCTCATTATTATACTCATCAATATTATTGGACATTATGCTTTATCCTTGATGAGCCATGAGCTTTTGTCAAATGAATAATCGATGCTGTTTTACCGACTAAAAAAGAGTGACCTCAGTATGAAAGCAACCAATCTATGGTCGCTTTCCTGAAATAAAAAGTGAAATGGATTCAGTTGAAGCCTACATCACCAGACTCAAAGGGTAATGTAGGCACTTGGGTCACTTAAACATGAAGACCTATTGGGCTTAACTTAAACGGCTGCTTTGAAGTCGACCACAGAGGCATTGGCTTTAAGCGCTGCCTTGAAAATATCAACCACTTGAGCATGAGTCGCTTTACGTGGGTTGGTGAGCATACAGGCATCTTTTTGCGCATTTTCAGACATGATGCTGAGGTCTTGTTCTTTCACACCAAGTTCAGAAAGGCTCGATGGAATGCCAATCGAAGCAGACAGTTCACGGATTGCTGCAATCGCTGCATAAGCCGCTTCAGTCACCGTTAAACCGTCGGTTGGCACACCCATGAGCTGTGCGATACGTGCATAGCGGTCAGGGCAGGCGATCAGGTTAAATTCGCAAACGTGTGGTAACAGCACGGCATTACATACGCCATGTGGCAAGTTGTAGAAGCCGCCAAGTTGGTGCGCCATCGCGTGGACATAACCTAAAGAGGCATTGTTAAAAGCCATTCCTGCTAAGTACTGTGCATAGCTCATCGCATCACGAGCTTCTAGGTTTTCGCCATTGGCGACGGCAGGGCTGAGCCATTCACTGATCATTGCAATGGCCTTTTCAGCACAAGCATCGGTAATTGGGTTTGCAGCAGTTGATACATAAGCTTCGACCGCATGCGTTAATGCATCCATACCGGTTGCTGCAGTGAGCGCCGCAGGTTTTGCAATCATCAGTTTCGGGTCATCAATGGCGATAAGAGGGGTACAACGCCAATCGACAATGGCCATTTTTACATGGGTTTCAGTATTGGTAATGATACAGAAACGGGTCATTTCAGATGCTGTACCAGCAGTGGTATTAATCGCAATCAGCGGAGTCATTGGGACTGTGCTTTTATCGATGCCTTCATAGTCACGAATATGACCACCACCGGCAGTGACTAAGCCAATGCCTTTGGCACAGTCATGAGAAGAGCCGCCACCGAGAGAGACAATAAAGTCACAGCCATTGTCATTGTAGGCATCTACACCGCTATGCACGTTGGTGTCAGTTGGGTTGGGTTCTGCGCCCGGAAAGATGTGACTTTCTACGCCAGCTTCAGTTAAATATGCGGCAATCGTATCTGCTACACCAAATTTGTAAAGACCGGCATCGGTCACGATAAGCGCTTTCTTTGCGCCAAGATTTTGCGCCTTTGCACCAATTTCTTTAGCACAGCCGGGGCCAAAAAGTGAAACACAAGGGATGTAAAAACCGTTTGTTTGATCTGCAATATTTTTAAAAGCCATGGTGCGATTCCTTCTACCATTCATTGTCATTTGTTATGGGTGATACTCACCTAAACTGAGTATTGCGAGGGATGTTTTAAATTCACACCTACCAAAGACCTACCAAAATTATGGCTTTGTTTTGAATTTATTTAATTGATTGAAATTTAATCATTAATTATTTTTGTTATTTTCTAAGATTCGCTAAAAGTCGTATACATTTAAGCCAAAATAGGCGTTGCGATGATTGGATGCATGATCGAGTTATCAGATTATAAAATCTAACTAAAACTACTATCAATTTACTAAATGCCCCAAAGCGCTCGAATCAGGATAGGCTATAACAAATAACGAGATAGTCACTTTTGTGCATTTCGCTTTTTGCAGTGCGAAACAAAAGATTATAGGACTTACGCACTATTATTTAAAGATTCTCTGTGGTAGCAGATGATTTTTATCGAGAATAAAGTCATCAATGAAGCTTTTGATAATTGGTCTAAATAATTTCTTCTGCCAACGATATACAT
>NZ_VPDB01000005.1:0-102149 GCF_013417925.1 Acinetobacter sp. YH12218 | reverse complement strand
TAGGTTTGTTGACTGTGGCTTTCTGTGTTGCTGCATCAGTTTTATCTGCATTTAGCCGCTCCAGTTCCAGATCGACTGCTGCGATATCTTCTTCGACCGCCTCATCCCACAGATGGATTTGTTTTGCGGTGAGATGTTCGTTTTTACTACCGAATTTGTGCTGTTTAAACAGCGCCAGTTCATGCTCGTATTTTTGATTGAGAATAGAAAGATGCTGAACTTTAGAATCTAATTGCTGATTGGTGACTTCAAGATGTTGAACTTTGGCATCTAATTGTTGATTTGATACTTCCAGATGTTGAACTTGAGCATCTAATTGTTGTTTACCTTCTGCGAGTTGTTGATGCTGCATCGCCAACTGCCGGGTGAATTCCAGCAGTTGTTCATGGGTCAGTTGGCTTAAATCTGGCAGCGTATTCATGACCGCAGTATGCCTGAGGTCATGAGAAGAATGAAATAGAACGTTTGGAGGATGGCAGAATAGCCGAGCTTGGTTTAGAGCATCGTGACCACCTGCTGTCGTCCAATGCGCTGCCAAGGCAAACCCTGGATTAATGCCTGTAACTGTTCCGGGTTGAGAGCTACGCTTTCACCCTGGTGAACTTTAGCCCAGTGGAATTTTCCCTGTTCCAGCCGCCGGGCACACAGCCAGATGCCCAGTCCATCATGTACCAGCACTTTCATGCGATGGCCACGTTTATTACAGAACAGGTAAGCACAATGCGGTTTAATGTAGCCAAAGGCTCTCACCACCTGAGCCATGACAGTATCCATCCCTGCTCGCATATCCAGAGGTTGGGTAGAAAGCCAGATTTCATCGATACGGATCATGTTGCCAGCACCTTGAGTAATTCTGCCAAGGCAGGTATTTCTGATACTTGCCATTTCAAGCCAATTTCTGCTTTTGAGTGGGGTAAAGTAATTTGAACTTTTAACATGTCAGTAGGAGTAGGATCTAATGGTGCAGAGCAAGATAAGGCAATAAATGCAGGTTTATTCGGTAGTGGTGAGCGATCACTCCCTGGCTTAGCATCAATTAAGCGAATCCATTTGGATACAAGATTTGTATTCAATCCATGTTGCAAAGCGACTGAAGCAATTGAAACGTCCGGTGCTTTACAAGCCTGAACGATCTGCTGTTTAAATTCAGCACTGTATGTTCTTCGTTTTTTCGCAAGAGATGCGATGGATGTCTGATGATTTGTAGTCATAAATTTAAGTCCCCACTTGTTTCTAAGTGGGGACTAAATTAAGGCTTATAGGATGAATTCAGAAGGTGTGTTCAGCGGACGCTTACTGATCAAAAATAATTGACATACAATTTACTAAAAAACCAAAGCTTAGGCTTTGGTTTTTTTTGAAAAAATAATGATCAATATCTAAAATTTTAATAAGTAATTAACTACACTAATCATAGTTTTTCACAAATTCTAAAACGTAGATCGCATTCAACTTTTAAAGTCCCTTTTTATGCTTAATTCGTCACCTTAATTATAGGGAGTAAGAGAGTCATGTAATTTATTTGATACACGGTGTTTCATCACATATTATCAAATCAAGGGATGTTATTTTGTCTCGTATATTTAAAGAATAATCCTAATTTTCGAGTAGCTAGTAGTAGGAGGTTTTCAAAAAATGAATAAAATTAGTCATAAAAAAAGCCCCCATATTTCGATGAGGGCTTTTTGAATTTGGAGCGGGAAAGGAGACTCGAACTCCCGACCCCAACCTTGGCAAGAGTCACCGACATAAAATACACTAAATAACATAATTGGTATGTTAATAAAATCTATATATAACAGTTATATAGAGTTTTTATTTTGTGTGGTGTAATTTAAGGTAGGGTGGGGTACTTTGATTTTTGGTCACTAATTTATTGTGATAATCAACAATAATAACCAACATTAATATGCTTAATCTAAGAGTGTTTTACTGACTGGTATAATTTTATGATGAGAGGGGTGTTGCCTGAGGCTACGGTTTCTGTTTGGCCTTTTGGCGTAAGACGTATAAATATAGCCTTTCTACTTTCTTATCTAAAAATTCATCTTTGTTGTACTTTGATTGATAATCTAAGCCGCTAAACTTTTATTCATCATCTTCCGCAAACATTGTTTCAATTTCATCCCACTGCGGAAATTTATACTTCTTTTTATCCACTTCAAATTGCAGGCCTACTGCATTAAGTACACATTCAAATGTGCTAAATGAGCCTGTAAAGTGGCCATTTTCTATTTCTGAAATCGTTGTTTTATTGATGTTCGTTTTTTCTGAAAGATTTTTCTGTGTATAGCCCAGAGCTTTTCTTGCCAAACGTATTTCTTTACCTATTTCTTCTCTTGTAGCCATATCAATTTTAACCTTAGAAATTTATTTGCTATATAGCGAACTTTTTATAAATTATGGCAAATATTCGCTATATAGCAAACTTTTTATAGTGATTTTTGAATATTATTGAATTAATAAGGTTCGATTTTGCCTTAAATTATTTGAATGGAGCTCATATGTGTATAGTATTTTCAATACTTTTTAGAATTAGGCTAACCTGTCTCTTGATGCAAAATCAATAATTACTTGGACATCTATTCTTGTTTTATCTGGACATTTTTTTCTGCTTTAGGGTTAAATGAAACTACACAAAGATGTGGAACTTTGATTAAAGAATAGGCGTGGAACGTGAAAAATCACAAAAAAGCCGTTCCAGTGCGCTGAACCCTGGAACGGCTTTGACTAAGATATTGATTCTTATAGGAAAATTTCAAGAATTTCGTATAACGTGTATTATGTTAATTTTAGGGAAATTAAAGAGTAGAAATGAACTTAAATCTAAATAATAAAAAATTTGTAAATGCTAAAAATACATCTAATGGAGAAGTATCTCACGAGACTATTTTTAATTATTACCAAGTAGGTGAGCGTATAGAAGCTACCTATTCTGGTGGCAGTATTACCAATGGACATTTACTAGGTTTCATGACTTCTGAAAAAACTTTCACGATGGCATACCACCACATCAATGAGATGAATGAATTACGTATAGGTGAATGTAATACTGAGATTGAGATCCAAGCCAATGGAAAAATTAAGTTAATTGAAAACTGGCAATGGCGTAATGGAGACTGTTCTACAGGCGAATCAATACTTGTTGAAATGTAAGGTAGAAATAAATAAAGCCCTGATCTTAGATCGGGGCTTCGTAATTAATTTTAGAGAAAGTTAAAAACATGAGAAAAGAGTTAAGAGAAATATTTATTCATGGATGTAATGAGAAAATTGAGAAGAAAGGAGATAGCGTAGGTTTATCTTTCTATGCCTTTTTCAAGAATAAAAATGATAATCCTGAGCTTTTAATGGAAGCAGCTAATTGGTGGATCATGCAACATAAATTAGATCATTTCGAAAAAGCTGTAAAAATTAAAGCTCTTGTTTTAAGTGAATCTTCGCTTAACTTAACATAATGGCTGTTATACGAAATAAAAAAACCTAGGCCAGTGCCTAGGTTTTAATTTTTGAAAAATACATAAAAATTAAGGATATAGTCTCAAACTTTCAACTTCGTATAATCCGTATTATGTTAATTATAGACTTTCTAAATAATTAAATTTGTAAGACTTAGAAAACGCATTCAATAGAGCTTGAATCGATCCGGTTGCAATATCAGTATCAATTGCAATTCCCCAAAATGTATTTCCTTTATAGTCTATACAACGAATATAACTAATAGACCGGCTACCACTATGCTTACCCAAAGTATGTTCTGAATATTCAGCGATAGTCATTTTAAAAGGCCATTTCATATTTAAAGCATTGACTGATGCAGATAACAACCCATTTCCACAGCCTACAAGATTGATAATCTCACCTTTTAACTCAATAGATATTTTAACTTCATAAACATCATCTTTTTTACTTGATTGATAATGTGCAAGTTTAAAATTACTTTCATTAGAGCTGATTCCATATTCTTTTCTAAATACTGTCCAAATTTCAGCATGAGATAACTCTTTTTTATTGTTATCTGTCACCTTTTGCACGATTTGGCTAAAATCTTTTTGTAAGTTTAGGGGTAAATCTATGCCATGATTTTGCTGCAATATCCAAGCGGCACCACTTTTACCAGATTGACTATTTACACGAATTACAGCCTCATAACTGCATCCTAAATCAGCTGGATCTATAGGCAGATATGGAACTTCCCAAAATGAATGATCTTGAGTATTTCTTGCTTTAAAACCTTTTTTAATTGCATCCTGATGACTACCTGAAAAAGCTGTAAATACTAATTCGCCTACATAAGGATGCCGTGGGTGAATCGGAAGTTCATTACATTCTTTCACGATCTCTGCCACTTTCTTGATGTCAGAAAAATCAAGTTCAGGATAAATGCCTTGTGTGTACATATTCAAAGCAATATTCACAAGATCAACGTTTCCTGTACGTTCACCATTACCAAATAGACAGCCCTCAACACGGTCTGCACCTGCAAGCAATGCTAATTCAGCAGTTGCAACGCCTGTCCCCCTATCATTATGGGGGTGCACACTGATACAAACCTGTTCTCGTTTAGTGAAATTTTTACAAAAATATTCAATCTGATCAGCAAAAATGTTTGGTGTACTTACTTCAACGGTAGTGGGCAAATTAATAATCATTGGATTATTAGGACTTGGAGCCCAAACTTCAGCTACGGCTTCACAAATTTCTAACGCAAACTCAATTTCGGTAAAGCAAAAAGTCTCCGGAGAATATTCATAAGTCCATTTGGTTTCTGGATATTGCTCACATAGAGATTTCACCTGTTTTGTTGAAGCAACAGCTAGTTCAATAACTTCCTGTTTAGACTTTTGAAAGACAATTCTGCGGAATACTTCTGCCGTGGCATTGTAAACATGAACAATCGCTTGCTTTGCTCCCATCAGGGACTCAAAGGTTCTTTCAATTAGGTCTGGTCGGGCTTGAGTCATAACCTGGATACAAACATCATTTGGAATCTGATCATGTTCGATTAGGTAACGAACAAAATTAAAATCAGTTTCCGATGCCGCAGGGAACGCAACCTCAATTTGTTTGAATCCACATTCAACAAGCATTTGGAAAAATTTAAGTTTCCTATCGTGATCCATAGGATTGGCCAATGCCTGATTACCGTCTCTTAAATCAGTAGAACACCAAACAGGAGGGTGAGTATTTTTTTTACCTGGCCATGTTCTATCAGTAAAATCAAAAAAATCGAATGGACGATATTTGTTTTGAGGATGAGTTAACATGATGTGCTCCTATGACTTTAATCACATCATCATGAATCATCATTTCTTGTCTTTCTTTCGATTCAAAGACAAATACTATTGAGAATAAGACATTATTTATATCGATTTTCTTTTTATATATTCAGTGGGTGTCATTCCCATTTGTCTTTTAAACATGTAGGAAAAAGCACTAGGACTTTCATATCCTAAATCTAAAGCAATATTTAATATCGGCTTTCTCATTTCCAAATCAGTTAAGGCTTGCAGTAATTTTGCTTGCTTCAGCCATACACTAAAATTCATATTGAGTTCTTTCTGGAAAAGCCTTGAAAGTGTTTTAGAGCTTAAAGCATGCTGTTCGGCAACCATCTCTAAGTAGTTGGTTGCGGAGAGATCTGCTTTGATGTTTTCACAAATTTCTTTGAGTATCTCTGACTTTGCTTCCGGCAACCGAAATGGAATTTCTTCTAAAAAGCGTAACTCATCTAATATGAGTTCCAGAAGCCGTTCGTTTCTAGTGTGAGGTAAAATTTCTTCTTTTATCTGTACAGCCTGATTAATAAGTTCTGACAGAAGTTTTGGAATAGCAACAACACTACATTGCGTATTGAAATCAGCACGGGCAAAGGGATCAACAAATATTCCTCGAGCCTCAACATTACCAAATATCTTGATTGAATGTCTTTTGTTTTCAGGTATCCAAATACCTTTAGATGGAGGGATGACCCATATTCCTTCTGATGTTCGAACATGAATGACTCCAGAAAGAGTATGTAGTAACTGGATTCTGTCATGTTGATGAGTGCCTTCTACATACCCATCACTATACGACTGTGCATAAGCATAAACGGGATAATTAAGCTGACCATGAGAATAATGCACTATGAGTATCTCTTAAGCTTGAAGAACTATTTTATATGATTGATAAAGAATAAATCATTAAAGATAATTCCCATTTAACATAATGGCGATTATACGAAGTACACTTGTATATTAATTGAAATATCAATCACTTAAAAATTTAGCTCTAGCCAAAAAATGCACAAAAAGCCGATTTTGAAACAAGTCGGTTTCTTTTTGAGCAATTTTGATAGTTTGAATAGCCACCAAAATTCTAGACACATATAACCATCTTTTGATGGGACTTTTCATAATCTAATGGAGAACGCTGACCATTGGAACCATGTCTGCGTTTTGAATTGTAGAACATCTCAATATATTCAAAGATATCCGATCTTGCTTCAGATCTTGATGCATATATTTTCTTCCTGATTCTCTCTCGCTTTAACAACTGAAAGAAACTCTCAGCAACAGCATTATCATGGCATGAGCAGTATACTGCGCAAGTCGTCGGCTCATACTGCTTTCAAGATTATGATGCTTGAGAAATGTCTGCCATTCATGACTGGTGTATTGACTGCCTTGGTCAGAATGGATCAGCACCTTGTTCCTTGGATTCCTTCGCCACAAGGCCATTAATAATGCATCTAAAACCAGATCTGTTGTGATTCGGGATTTCATCGACCAGCCAACAACAAGACGTGAAAACAAATCAATAACCACCGCAAGATATAACCATCCCTCATGAGTACGAATATAGGTGATGTCAGTCACCCACAACTGGTTGGGATGAGTCGGGTTAAACTGTCGGTCTAAAGTATTTGCGGCAACGACAGCTGGAGTGCCAGCGTGAGCTCTAGGTTTACGGTAGCCACGTTGCGATTTAAGACCATTCGCCTTCATGATTCGATGTACTCGATTGATCCCACAACTTTCGCCAACATCTTTCAAATCACAATGAATCTTGCGATAGCCGTAGACACCACCAGATTCCAACCAGAACTGTTTAATGAGACCTGAAAGCTGTTGCCGTTCCTTAGCCGTCTCACTGATGGGTTGCTTTAACCATGCGTAATAGCCGCTGTGATGAACATCTAAAGTTGAACACAAACGACGGACAGGCCATATATGCTGATTGTCCTGAATAAAGGCGTACCTCATTTGGACTGGCTTGCGAAGTACACCGCGGCCTTTTTTAATATGTCCCTTTCTTCAGTGACTCGTTGTAGTTCTTTTTTTAACTTTACCAATTCTGCAAGTGGGTCACCATATTCTGTGATTTTAGGTTCCTGTGGATCATAACGTTTAATCCATGCATAAAGACTATGTGTAGTTGTACCTAAACGTGAAGCCACTTCAGCCACACTATGACCTTTTTCAGTCACTTGCTTTACTGCTTCAATTTTGAATTCTTCAGGATATCGTTTGCTACTGCTCATAAACACCTCGTTAATTAGCCATTTTATCTAACTAAAGAGTGTCTACAAAATCGGTGGCTATTCAGTTCTTGCCAATAATTTTGACTAAAAATTACGCTTCTCAACTTGAGTGATACAATTTTGTGATACATTATTGTATATACAAATTTGAATGCTTTTTATGGAACAGTATTTCGAATGGGATGAGGCAAAGAATCGAAAGAATCAGAAAAAACACGATGTCTCTTTCGAAACGGCAAGCCTTGTTTTTGATGATCCATTAAGGATCTCAATCCAGGACAGACATACCGATGGTGAAGAACGTTGGCAAACCATTGGAAAAGTAAAAGGCGTACTAATGCTGTTAGTAGCTCACACCATCTTTGATGAAGATGACTGTGAAATCATACGAATCATTAGTGCAAGACAAGTCACTAAGGCGGAGCGAGATAGATATGAGCATGGTTAGATACTCACGCAAAGAACTGAATGAAAAATTCAGCGACAAGCAAGATGCTGAAATTCAACGCTTGCTTGCTAAGGGAACGGTTCCTGACGATCAGCTAGATCTCTCAGATATGCCTGAAATTACCGACTGGAGCAATGCTGTACGCCATAATCAATTCTATCGCCCAGTGAAGCAACAGACTTCCATTCGTTTAGATGCTGATGTACTTGCATGGTTTAAAGCTCAAGGCAAAGGCTATCAAACACGAATGAATGAAATTTTGCGGGATGCCATGCTAAAAGAATTAAAAAATCATCAGTAAAAATGGGAGCTTAAGCTCCCATTTTTAACCTTGTATAAAGTGTATCATGTTAGTTTCAAAAAACTTAATTATCCGTATCATCTACTTCATAAGAAAACTCTAATGGGCTTGCTGAGGTCCAACCAGTTCGTTCAGGCATTCCATGATAGTGTCGTTTTATACTCCCTTTAGTAGCTATAACTTTAAAACCTCTACGCATAAAAGCATTTACAACTCTATCTCTCGGATGTTTTTTAGAACCAGGAGAAGCTGAAACAAGGGCCGTTTTTTGAAAAATACTAGGTTCAGAACCTGAAGCACTACCAATTAAACGATCTAATGATTCTGTGGAAACATTTCGGCGGCTACCATGATGTGGAACTTGCACAAATTTAATGTATTCCTGAATTTGCAAGCCATGATTTTCAGCATATTCAGCAGCTTTAGTTAATGCCTTCACACCACTGTCACCAGTAAGTAGAATTCCTTTATTTAAGATATCCGCATATAAAATTACACTACTATCATTTTCTGCTGATGTTTCAACATTATTAGGTAAATTCTCTTCATTCCATGCTTCACGTAGTATGTTTTTAACGGTTTCAGCGAAGCTTTCCAGACTATCAACAAATTTCTCAATTACTAATTTTGCTTTAGTTGGCGTTTTTGAAAAGTCTGGTACTAATGTGTTTATGTACCATTCTTTATCAGGAGACAAAACCGTAAATGGTCCTATCTGAGCACCAGCATAAGGTTCATATATAGGAATAGATTTTTCTTCAGCCAGTTCATATACGCAATGAGCCATTCTTAGTTTCTCTTTCATACGTTCACTAAGACTATTCGCTGTCATACGTCCATCATGGAATAGATCTAAAATCTCATCACTATATTTCCAAGGCTGATGAATCCAAACTTCCCCAACGTCCATATTTTCTAAGACATAAATTAACCCAGAAACATGGTCACCATCAGGATGTGAATTGATTAAATAATCAATTTTATGTGTCCCATAATATTTTTTAATATGTGCAACCATAGCTTCACCAGATTTTCTGGTTCCACCATCATAAGCAATAATTTTTTCTATTCCGTCTTCAAAATAATGGAAGAGAATACAATCACCACTCTTTTCACCATTCCCAACAGGTAAAAATTCTATCTCATAACTTGTAATCATTATTAAGTACTCAAATCATTCTGTTAGAATAGATGAGGATACTTTTTTGAATTTCAATTAAAAATGAAAGACTTATTTGGCTATTTTGATGAATACACATTAAAAGCACGATTCTTGCCAGCCTGTATTGCTGGATTACCATTATTAGCTCTTATAGCATCTTATTTTGACTGGAATAAATTTTTAATATCCAATGTCATCGTTGGTGTTCTTATCGGATTTTTGATGGTATTTCTACTATCAAATGTTGCAAGATATATGGGCAAAAAAGTAGAAAAAAACTCATTAGTTGATTGGAAAGTTTTACCCTCAACCGAACTTATGAGACATAGTGATAATTCTTTAAATAAAGTAAAAAAAGATAAGATTCATGAGCTACTTACACAAAAGTCACCTTTCACTATGCCTTCTCCTCAAGAAGAAATTGCTGATCCAAATATGGCTGACAATGTGTACAGTGAAACTATGACTTGGTTAAGAGGAAGAACTAGAGATGAAAAAATATTACTTAATGAAAATATTACCTATGGATTCATGAGAAATAGTTTGGGATTAAAATGGATAGCGCTATTGATATGCTTAATCTCATTCATAATTTTAGTTGCTTTATTTTTCCTCAATTATGAAAGTTCTTTAAAAGATTTTCATCAACTCGGTATTTTTATAAAAAAAGTTAAAATGGCTTTATGGCTAACTTTAGTAGTTAGTCTTTTAATGCCTTTGTATTGGAGTTTAATTATTAATAAAAATAACTTACGTAGAGCAGCAATTAACTATGCAAAGACGTTAATAGACCTAACCTATAAAGTCTGATCCTAGCCAAAATAATAAACAATAGATCCTTTTTAAAAGAATCTATTTAACATAAAATCTCTTATGCGAAATTTAAGTGTAAGCCCAAAATTGAAATGACCGCTTTTAGAATACTTATCTTGAGAAAGGATGTTTCTTATATCTTGCACTTGAATAATTAGATCGGGCCATAACTCAAGTTTATAAGTAATGAAGCCTTGCATATATTATGGTTTAGCTTGGAGGCCTTCTACAAATTGTAAAACAATCTCAAGCTCAGAAATATTCTGGATTTGATCCAATGGAATGCCTTTTGTTATTTTATTTGGAGATTTCATAAAGTGTTGCATCATTGATATATCTCCACCTATAAGAGAATCTAGAGCAACTGTTATACGTATAAGTTTTAGAGCAATTTCTTTTTGTAATAATGAAAGTTTGCTGCAATCTATATTGGTTCTTGATAAATCTATACCAAGAATCATGGCAAGCTGATCATATGTTAGCCCCATTTTTTTGGCTGTTGCTAAAACAGCTTTAGCTAAGACCTTTTCGCTATTAGTCATTTGTTCGATTATCCGTATTACAAAGCGCTCTTTAGGTTCTACTACATAATTCGTACTGACGGTAGTGAAAAATTTTGAGCGTGGTATTTGTAATTGAATTGCAAATCTCCATTTTTTAATTTGTTTAAAAAGAATATATGATTAGGTTGGGAGAGTGCAGGGGGTGTTAAGAATTATAGGATTAACGGCAAGTTATAGGGGGCCATATAAAAAAATGAAATAATTTTAGCTTTTATTTTTTAATAAAATGAGTTGGCTGACAATTTCATTCGCATCTAATTCTAAAGCTTCACAATAATGAATAAATTCAAAAATATCTAATTTTCGATCACCTGTTTCCACTTTCCCAACAAATGAATAAATGATGCCTAAACGCTCTGCCAGCGCCCTTTGGGAAAGTCCGAGTTCATTTCTCTTTTGAATGAAAAGCTTACGCAGCCAAACATACTCATCTGAGTGAATTGATAAAGTAATATTATTCATTGCACCTATAATAGGTGCGTGTTAGGATGCACCTGTTTTGGGTGCAAACTTCACTAATACATTAATAATATGTAATTTTTATCCTTAATACAGATAATTTTATTTAAGGAAATAAATTCATATATCAAAAAAAGAGGGCTGAAATGGGGAAATTTAATAAAGGGAAACAGGGCGTTAAAAATTTACTGTTGCTATCTAGTATGACTTTGGCACTTCATGTAAGTGGTAATGCTTATGCAGGCATAGCACCTGAAGTAAAGCCTAGTAAAAACAAGACAAGTAGTCTGAAAAAAATGGTTTCTAAGAAATGTTTAGATAATTTAATTATTAGTGATGATGGAAATATGAGTCTTCCTTCAGGATGTAATTTTTCATTTAGTGAACTATATGCTCATGATCAGTTTTTCAGGGATAGAGTTATTAAGGCATTTAAAGCGTCTCCATTTGATGGACGTTTCTTTGATATAGAATCTCCTGCTGAGATCACTGAGCCGCCAGGAGATAATGATGATAGTTGGTCTGTTTTACTTGAAACAGTATCCAACGAAAAGGACATAAGAGCACAAGTTTTTGCTGTTCCAAATATCAATGAACTCACTGTAATTATAACGGACAGAGGGATTGGCAATAAAAAATGTAGTTATGGCGTATATGGAGATATTCAGGAAAGAAATGAAAGTTTCTCTCTGGCTTCTTTATATATAAAGAATTATAAGGGGGCATTTCAAGGCTGTAAATTGCTGACAAAAGTGCCAAATCTTAGTGGTTATGATGGTTTAGCTAATCAATAAAAATCTTCTTTAATAATCTATTTTAAAAGTTTTATGTTATGTCCTGTGTAATAAAAACGGTTTCAGTGAAGCAGCCTTGGTCTTCTATGCAGAGTTTACTTGGCTATTTTATATTTTTTCTGGTTACGCTATTTGCTTTCAAGGCATATGCTGGAATGAAGGCAGATATCTTATTTTACTTTGTGGGTTTCTTATATTTAGTTATTTCATTTTTAATTTATTATCCGATTCGAAGGGTATATATCAGCAATATATTGCCCAAAAGACTGCATAAGCACAAATTGAGTTATTTGAAGGCGGATGGTTTTAATGACAATTATTCAGCGACAGGCGTAGTGATTGATACTGTGCAGCGGAAAATTGCTTTTACAGCCCAAACGATAACAGGCATTATAATTTTTGATTTGAGCGACATTCGCAGCTGGAGTATAGAAACACAGACAAATACAATTCAGCGTTCTGACGGAAGAGAGATCTCACGAAATCACTATTCTATCGTTGTGAATACGAATAATGCAGAGCAGCCTATGTTCAAGTTTTTTGCGGCAAACTCTCATGATGCCCAATCATGGATTGCAAGATTTAACGCAATTATAAATGGATAAAGAGAATCGATTGAGCTGATCTTTTAGTTCGATCCCATTATTGTTAAGCGAAAGCCATTTTAATAACTTTTGCTTTTTTTCAGTATTGTAATGATTAATAAGTACAATTTAAGAAATTGAATATGAAGTATGAAAACCAATCATTAGATACCTCAAACTAAAAAAGTGATACATAGCCAATTGCACTGTATAACCTTTTATTGGACCAATCAACCCAATTCAAAGTAGCAAACTCTACATGAGCCAAACTATTCCAATCAGATTTTAAATATTCAATCACCTCCGTTTTATACAGGCCATGTACTGTTTCATCTAAGGCAGAGCTTCGAAACATTCATGGTAAATATTGGATGGATTAGTGATCTAATCAGCTTCTAGAAGCTCCTGTTGCTGTAATACAGCTAGCGGTTTATGTACAGTATCAGGAATCATGTCATCTAACTTATTAAGCTGAATAGATTTTGGACGGCCAATACAGGCTAGATGTAAGCAAAATTTAAATGCAGCAAGTGCATGACCATCTTTAACTGAATAGAGTTGTAAACGAGGAAAATCCTCTTGTGTCGACGGGTGTTTATCTGTTGATGCTTTTGCTAATTTGAAAAGTTGAGGCTGTTTTTTAGCATCTAGATTGGTAAGTAAATCTTGTCCAAGTAAATGCCAAAATTTGGCAGGAAATAAAGTTTTAACTTGGGAGTAAAAATATTCGAGTTGATCGATATCCTTCCAGCGGTAATGGATACCGGTGTGTGAAGCGGTAACTCGACTTAAAAATAAATTCAGGACGAACTCAATTTGTGTCGGATTTTTACGAGTTATTTTCTGTAGCTGTTCAAAAAAGTAAGTCATAGCGTGAAGCTCTTCAGCAGTATCAATCATTGCTGGCTTTAATTGAGTTGAACTGGCAATACTAAATAAACGTGGATTCCCTTTTTGTGATTTGATAGCAGCTAAATTTAAAGCATTTTCATACCAATGATGGACGAGCTCTTCAGATAAACACATTTTTTGAGAGACAAATTGAGGATCATTGTGAATTTCTAACTGATTTAGGGTTTCATAGAAGCGTTTCAGCGAAATTTTCGAGTCTTCTGTCCCAGCAAAGTAAGCAAAGAAATCATGTGGTTGCTGTGATTGTAAGGAGAGTTCATTCAAAATGTCAGTTGCATTACTTTCGAGCCAGTTGGTTTGATCATTCAATAATATTGTGGCTAGAGCACTCTGATTTTTATCAAAATTAAAGTCTTTTTCATCCTTTGAAATGGCTAAATTTTTAAACGTTGCATTGTGGCCCATGATTTTTTTAGCTAGCTCATTTGGCATATCTGGATGATGTTTAAGTAGCTTTTGACCAGCAATGAGATAACTTAAGTGAATATAACTTTTGAAAGTTTCAACGGGTTCTATATGCCCTAAAATATGTGCGATTACAAACCAATGGTTCTGACCATTTTGATTTTGAAGTAGTTCAGCTCGAATTTTTTGATATTCATCTTTACTATAGTCAATCAGCTCTTGCACAAGTGGTGCATATTCACAATTGAGTAAAAGCGATAAATGATTTGCTGCAGTGTGACGAAAAGAGTGAAATGAATAATGATGTTCTTTAAAGACCTGATTCAATATCAACTTTAAAGGTACAGTGACAGTGTGTTTATTCAGTTTTTTATTTTCATTCAAGTTGCTGAATAAATATAAACTTTTCTTATTCTCTAAACGTTTTTCAGCAACAAAATCGCTAAAAAATTGGTATTCCTCATCTTTAAGTAAAGCGTAGGCAGGCACAATCCGTTCTGCACTATCCGTTTTGAGCAGATGTTGATTCCCTTGTTTTTTTGAACCGTAAGGCTGAACCCAAATAGAAAATTGATCTAAACCTTCGATATCTTTTACACGTAATCCAAGTATTTCGTTAATACGCATACCAGTACGATAGGCCAAAATATAAATGATTTTTAATAATTTATAGTGATGGTTTGAGATGAATTGGTCATGTAATAGCTGATCTAACTTCTTTAATATAACTTGGAAGGCTGTGTGCCCAATGATACGTGCACGCGGTCTACTTTGTGATGCAATAAATTCAAGCCCAAAATCGTCTGCTTGAAAAACAATTTGTTGGAAGGTGTGAAAGCGTTTCAGCATATGGATGGTTTGGTCTTTGGATTTTTTAACCTCAGATTGATCTACCTCATCAGCAAGGCGTGTATTGCTAATAATTTGTTGATAGATTTTTGAGAGCAGGTCATTAACCTCTTCGTCGACATCACTGTACTGTAAGGCATGAGTTAAAAAGGGCTCTGCGATTCGTGTGTAGTAGGTATAGATTGAACTATCCGCTAGTTTTTGATTTTCTGGAAATGACCTAGTGTATTTAGCAGCATCAAAATTAAAGGTGGCTGAGAGTTCATTTATTTGCTTTAAACTCGGTCGGTAGAGGCTGATGAGCCATAACACAATGCGTTTAGAAAACTCATTAAATTGCTTTTGGTGACGCAAGAAAAAATCAATAATGAGTTCAGCAATAGGTTGATCCGTTGATGATGTACGAATAATTCTCAGCAAGTTTTTATGAATAAATATCACATTTTCTACTGCTTCAGGCGTATTGAAATCTGGTAGGGCTTTGGCTGTAGAAGAGACATTTTGTTCGACTTCATCAGTTAATTGAGTTTTAAATTTTGGGAGAGCAAAGTTTTCAAACTCATGTTCTGATAAACCACACGTGAGAGTGTTTTCTAACAAACATTGTGAGAGGGCAGGATCAATATCTGCATTCTGTAGTTGTAGCCAATTAAAGTTTGAATAGTCACGTAAAAATTTAAAAGTCTTGCTGGTATATGGGTGATTAATTTTTTGAAAAATTTGGAGCAGATATGTATTCACATTTAGACTGATGTCACGAATTTGTCTGCTGTTGAAATGAATGAGCCACAGTCGTGTGAGTTGATCTGGAACAAAATTACGTGATTTTCGTATCGTTTTTTCATCAATAAATAAATCACCATAACTCTGTGATAAAGGCTCTAAAAAGATGATGTTTAAATCGCAAATTTTTTGAATCTTTGCCGGGTTTTTTAAATGTTCAAGTAATGCATTTAATGATGCTGTTTGACTGAGCCCGCCATACAGGATTGAGCAGAGCAAAATATTCCCAATAATTTCATTATTAGAAAAAGCGGAACTATCTTGAGCAAGAATCCAATAATCCCAAAGTTTTTCTATAATGATGTCAATTTCATGACCGGCCTGGATCCAATCCAAAGTGAAAATTGGTTCATCGCGTTTCATCTCAAAGGTGAGATACGGTAATGGGAAGTCTAGGTTATTGCTCTTATTGAGGTCTTTGATATATGTTCGGAAGAATTCATGTGCATATTTTTTCCAAGCCAAATTTGGTGCTTTACGTTTAATAAACTCATAAATCGCAGGATAAGCTTGAATTAAGTCCTCAGTTGAGAATTTTTGTTCATCAAAGTATTGTCGGAGCTCTTGTTCTGCATCAGCTCGTAGAGTCTTTTCTAATTCATTACGTTGAAGTTGACGTCTATCTTCAGCATAGCGTTTTTTTTGGATTTTTTTATTGAATGATGACATTTACTTCAATCCCGCTAATTTTAAATTGATCTTTCATTTGCTCTAAAACATTCGCAATTTTAGAAAATTGAGATAGGGATAAACTGGAAAAAGGATGTGCTGCTTCTTGTTGCATGAGTTCATGCCCAAAGAGAGCTAAAATCTCAGGTTCGGTAATTTTATGAGTTAAAAAAGCACGAGCTGTGTGGCGATGCCAGTTAGCATGATCAAGACCTAATTCGGGATGAAAGTTTTTTACTAAAGATGGGCTTAGCGGTATCCAATCATTGTTTTGGATGATCCCCAAGAGGGGGAGCTTACTCGTTTTGATTCGTTGTATGACATCGCTTAAAGCTGGTTGACTCATCATGATTTGAGTTGAAAAATATTTTAAAAAATTAAGGAATTTTTTTATTTCTTCAACTAGAAATGGACAAAGCGGAATGAGGCGTCCGAATCCATTGCGGCCGCCTACTTCTTTGTCTGAAACCATCAAAATTTGGCGTTTTAAATTAAAGTTTTTAAGAAATCCAGGGAATTCAGCAACGGGGCGTGCTGCTGTAAAAAGAAGGAGGATATGCCATAGCCAGATATTATAATGATTAAAGATTGAAATTAGATCATCTTCGGCTTGTGAAAAAATATTAAATTTCAATACAGCAAAAATCTCTGTAATGACCTGTGGTTTTGGAGCTTTACGACTACCAAAATGAGTTATTGAATCAGGGAGCGAACGTACACAGCTTTCATATGTGCTTGCTACATCTGCACAAAGTGATTTTAGAATATCAATATATTGTGCATGTAATCGTAGGATATTCTGATGACAATAAGAAACAGATGATGACTGATTGGCATCAATCCCTGTGATTAAATCTGCGAGTTGTTTATTCCCTGTTTTTGCAAGAACCGTATGATGCAGTAGAGAACTCACCTTTACGACAGACAGTTTTGGAATCAATAATTCTTGTCTTAATTTGCGTAAATATTGTTGTATATCATCGAAACTAACCGAATCCATTTTGCGGAGATCCTCAATGAATAGATTAGGGATTGGAATGTCTAAATAGATCGTCTGATTGAGCAAGCTGTCTGAATACTCAAAATCACGGTTCTCAAATACATTAAATTTACTGCTTAAGAAGAATTGATCATTTTTATTGATCATTTTTTGGCGGTTATTTAAGTTTTTAGCTCGCTTGCTTTGTATATATAGCCACTCATTCACACTATTACCGGTCAAAAATGCGAGCATTAGGATCAAAGCACTTTTATTTTGATGTTCAGAGTAGTCCACATGAAGTCTTTTCAGTAGATGGTTCACGCTAGATGGATTCGGAAAAAAACTACTCGACGTGAGTAAATGTTCTTTGCGTTGAATATGTTTTGCAACAAGCGGTAGAACATAGCTTTGACTCGTTTCTGAATGTGCTGCGAGTGGTGTAATGTTAATTGGATCAACAATTATCTGTCGATCAACAGGCTCATCAATTAAGGTTTCTATATTTAGTGCTTTAGATTTCCCCCCTTTTTTGATTTCGATACTTTCTTCAATGAATTGTTCTTCATCAAGAAACTGATGTTGAAGCTGTGTATCGATACTTGCACGTGCAATCTTCGCTTTGTTTTTTAAAACGTAGTTAAAAGTAATGCGAATATCATTGAGTAGATTGCGATCAAACTCAGGCAATTCATCCGTATCTAATGTGATCAGATGTTGAATAAATTGTTCTAAGCTCTGTGTTGGATCTTGAAGATAGGTACTCCAGAGACGTTGATACTCTTCTGTATTTTGATATTTTTTTTCAGTATCTAAGTTTTTATTTGCAGTTCTAAAACGCTGAAATAAGCGCTTTACGGTATTGAAGTGTTCTGTGTGTGCTTGTTTAAAAAGATCTGGCTTGAGCTCAGGAAGAGCAATTAAATAAATGGCCGCTTTCAAAACTAGAATATTCCAATTTTTTGCATGGGTCTGCGATTCAGGTAATTGCGCAATTGAATTGATATATGACGTAATGGGTAAATCACTAATCTTAACTTTTTTAGTGAAAGCGATTACCGGTGGTGTCGGCAGCTGCGAATCAAACTCTACATCGATATCAAAGTAATCGAGATTGAGACCAACCAAAAAATTGTCAGCCTGTTGAGAAAACAATAGTTTAGCCACAAAATTAATATGTTTGGCACGCTCAAATTGCTCATCGCCAAACAGTTTTTCAAGCATTTTTTGCAATGAAATAACTGGCAAATCAATATGCTCGTTTAGATCGTTCGACACTATGATCTCCAAATTTTTTCTGTACTTAGGCAACTATCAGAGTGATCAACGAGTTCTTTTACACATCTGCTGTTGAGTGATAATTCATTAATAATATGTGTGCGCTGTTGATTAATATTTTTAATCCGCTGATTCAGTTGATTTCGTGAACATGAAAGTAGTTGTGCTAGCAATTCCAGACTCATTTGATGATGTGGCTTTAAAGATGATTCTTTGTTAATGGTTAATAGTGTTTGACGTGAAAGATGTGTGTTAATTAAATGCAATGTTTTTCGTGGATTTAACGACCGAATATCAAATTTTGAAGTTTTGATGAATTGAATAAATTCACGACTGCATAACTCTATGAGAAATGCTAATTCCTCATCTGAAAAATTTGGTTGTTGATGAATAACTAACGAAACCTCCTTAATATCCTGCTTTAAATAGCTAATATATAATTGAATATTATTGAGAATGGTGTAGCCATCAAATTCTGAGGTTTTCCACACATGGAGCTCTTTTATACGATTAGAAATATCTAAATCTGCAGCGAGACTTTTAAACATATTTAAGTAGCACAGGTTGAAACCATAAGCACGTGGATGAATGATGATTCTGCTTTTTTTGAAATTTTTTAGAGTACTTATCCGTGTTGCTGGAAACTTTAAAAGTAGTTCAGATGTCAAATCCATGTGTGCTATTGAATAAAAATAATACAGTAATATTCACGTATATTTAGAGTTTTTGAATATGGCAGGAGGCATCATTTTTTTCTTGTTTTTAAAGTTTATTTATTATTGAAAGTTTCAAATTTTCCTCCTCGAGTGGATACTCACTATTAGTTAGCTATATTTGTGAGTTGGCAAAAAATATCATGTTTCTATTATGATGTTCACATAGCTGATTAGAATGAATAGGTTAGGGATGAGTACAGCTGATTATTACAATAATAATGCTCAAATTTTTTTTGATAATACATACCGAGTTGACATGTAGAGTTTGTACGAACCTTTTTAAGTATTTACCTACACAATTAAAGATTTTGTACTTGGGCTGTGGGTCGGGTGGTGACACTTTGTATTTCAAAAATAGAGGGTATCAAGTTGATGTAATAGATGATTCGGCTGAGCTGGTAGTTAAGGTGCGAGAGCTCACAGGAGTTAAGGTTAATCAGTTGAGTTTTTCTGCGTCGCAGATTCGGCCTTGACATTAAAAAAAAGCGAGCAGATGAGTTTATGTTTGATGAAAATTTTGACCCCTCAACCTTAGATGGGTTTGGGTTGAAGTGAACCTATCATCGCGACAGGTTCTAAGAATCCAGAAAATACTGATTCAGATCCAAGCCAGCAGCTTCATTTTTAATGGCGAGTAAGGGATTCAGGAAAAATATTGTTCTTTGCTTCGAGGTCACTGAGTTCGGAAAAGGCTTGAATACCGCCTGCGGCTTTAATTCCATCTAAAGCGACAGATAGAGCTTCCTGATCTGATGGGAATGTTTCATCCCATACCGTAGAAGTACCATTTTGGTTTACCACTTCCAGTGTCCAGTCACTATCAGGTAATCGATAAATTAGAATTTCAATTTGCTCATTATCCTCTTGTAAAACTTGAGATAAGGGAGAGTCGATTAAATCATTTTCATCATAATCCAGAGTACTGTCATTATCAGACATCAGCGGCAGCCTTTATTGTATTTAACATCCGTCCATAGTAATGAATGAATTAAATTTTGCCTAGCAGTGGATATTATGGGGTACAAAGAATGGCTAAATTCAAAAAATAATTGCCCCGACAATAAAACAAAATAATCCAAAAATTACCCAAATCCAGACATTCGATTTGGGTTTCTCAGTATGTGATGTATAGAGTGGTTGTTGTTCCTGAGCAGGATTCTCTTGGTTGCCAGCTCTGTTCTTATAGGGTTGGTGCTTGGAATAGGATAGGCCTGTGCCTGGAATACCAACGCTGGTTCGGGTGCCTTTTTTGCCAATATTTAAAGAAGTACCAGGTTTGCCAATGCTTGCACTGCTGATGCCTTTATGCGTCAGATTGATTTTTAATCCTGGTAATATTTTAATACTCTTGCGAAATCTGAAGCCCATATTTTTTCCATTTACAAGAACCAGTTTGGTTTCTATCTCAGTTGTCCGGATACAGTGAAATAAGAGCTTGATTCATTCATAGGACTGATCATTTGACTTATCTAGTGAAATATCAGTATGTTCTTTAACATAAGATATTGGCTTTTAGACAATGAATCAAACATCAAATTATTACAATCAACATGCTCAAGCATTTTTTGAAAATACCTATCAGGTTGAGATGGAAAGTCTTTACGTACCATTTCTAAGATATTTGCCGGAACAGGCATTGATCCTAGATTTGGGCTGTGGCTCGGGGCGGGACACTTTGGCATTTAAGAAAAAAGGCTATCAAGTTGAGGCAATTGATTATTCTGCCGAGCTGGTTAAAAAGGCCAGGGAGCTGACCAATATTGAAGTACGTCAGCAAAGTTTTTATGACCTAGCTGAGAATAATAAATACGATGGTATTTGGGCTTGTGCATCTCTTTTACATTGTGAAAGAGATCGCCTAACTGAAGTGCTGGGGCTTATATTCAAAGCATTAAAGCTAAATGGTGTGTGTTACATGTCTTTTAAGTATGGCAATACAGACCGTGAGATAGAGGGGCGTAGCTTTACTGACTTGAATGAACAGCAAGCTCATGACTTACTCAAACAAATAGATCAGGCTTTACTGTTACAACAATGGATTACTGTAGATAAACGTCCAGAGCGTACAGAAGAGTGGATGAATATTCTGATTAGAAAAGTGCAGGCTTAGATATGTTATTCAGTATAGCCGAAATACCAACCCCTCAAGAACAGTTGAAATTCTTAAAGCATATTCAGCAGATTTTGCAGTCAGGGACTTTTACTTCGACATATAAGTTTGCTTTGCTGATAAGTATCACGCGTCTGGCGATTGAACAGGGTCAAGATACCGGTGCTGCCTTGCATTTAGAATATCAGGATATTGCTGAAAAGTTTATTGACTTATACTGGAAACAGTCACTGCCGTTTCAGTTTAACCAGTATGAGCCTTTTACTATTCATCAAAGCACTGGTAAGCAGGCAAAGATCATCAGTGAAATCCAGAAAGCACAGCAACAATTCAAGACCTTGGCCGCGTTGAGAAAGGATGTACTTTACTGGAACAGGTTGAAGCGAGCAGTTGCAACAACGGTAAAGCAAATGCCGGTGGTGTATTTGCAGAATTTGAATGGTCAAACCATAGAGTTTCTCTATAGTCTTGAAGATTCCAAACAGTCCCTCAAGCTGTTGCCCAAGGTGATGTATTGCTTAAGACAATTTAGTGAAATCATTGAAGAGTTGTGCCAGAAGCGCTGGATTGATTTTGTTCGGCTAAACAAGCAGAACCTAGTGGTACTGGATGGTTTGCCTGATCTAGATGAATTCATGTTTGCCCCAAGTCGCAATCAACTGGGGAAGGTCGCGGACTTCTTAATTGACGTACAGCAATGCCAGTGTTTTTACTGTGGCAAAAGCCTAAAAAATTCAAAATATGCCGTGGATCATTTTATTCCATGGTCATTATATCCTGCCGATACCGGACATAATTTTGTCCTGGCGGATGAAAAGTGCAACTCACAAAAAAGTAATTATTTGGCGTCAGAACAATTTCTGCAACAGTGGCAGGAGCGGAACTATCTACATGATCAATCTATTGTTCGGGAAATTTCTCAATTAGGTTTTCTAACCGATCTGCAACGTTCGCATCGGGTTGCTGACTGGGCGTATAAGCAGGCAATAGAGAATGAATATTTAGTCTGGCTAGGTGGAAAAGATAAACATATATTAGGTGTTTAGTCCCATATCTGGAGGGCTTTGTTGCACAAACATACCACTGAAAGCTTTTTCAGCAATATAATTCCCTAATGAAAAAGCCTGCTCCAAAAAAAATCTATCGTACAACAAATTGGTCCTCATATAACCGTGCTCTAATAAATCGTGGAAATATTTCCATTTGGTTTGATCCCTCTACTCAATGGTATGCTCAACAACAGGGTAAACACGGAAGAAATCAAACCTATTCTGATACAGCTATTCAGTGCTGCTTAATGATCAAATCTCTATTCCGAATCTCTTTAGGTATGGTCACAGGTTTTGTTCAGAGCCTCATCAAACTCTGTGGATTAGATTGGACAGCACCGGATTATTCAACTATATGCAGAAGGCAAAAGTATATTGATATTGCGATTAGCTATCAAAAAAGTAGCGATGGTCTCCATCTACTCGTGGATTCTACTGGTTTGAAGTTTCTAGGTGAAGGCGAATGGAAATGTAAGAAACATGGGCCTGAATATCGTCGCCAATGGCGTAAGCTTCATATTGCTATAGATGCCGAAACCTTGCAAATACGTGCTGTACAGCTCACTACAAATAATGTCAGCGACTCACAAGTGTTAGATGATTTACTTGCTCAAATCCCATTGGATGAGAAAATTGATTCAGTCTATACAGATGGTGCTTATGACACAAAGCACTGCCGACAAGTCATTATAGATCGAGATGCACATGCGGTCATTCCACCAAGGAGGAATGCAAAGCCCTGGAAAGATCAACAAGCAAGGTCTATAGAGCGCAATGAGTTATTGAAAACAGTCAAACGGCTAGGAAGATCTCTTTGGAAAAAGTGGTCGGGTTATCATCGTCGAAGTTTGGTGGAAACCAAGATGCATTGCATCAAGTTATTAGGTGATAAATTAATGGCTAGGCGTTTTCCGAGTCAGGTGAACGAGATTCATGCACGTGTAGCAGTACTCAACAGATTTACAGAATTAGGGCGTCCTCATACCCAAGTTGCCACTTAAATTTGGTTCACTTAGGGTAGCTCTACCTTTCAAACCTTTGTGCAACAAAGCCTAATGATTATAAATTTAACCTGATGATATAAATATCTACCTTTGGGTTATAGCATGGGTATTACAAATATATTATTTTAAAGGAAATATTTTAAATTGAAGGGGGTAAGGTTTATGATTAAAGAGTTTAAAGATATTGATAAACTTTCACCTGATGACTTTGAGATATTTATTAAAGATTTATTTGTAGCATCGGGTTGGTATGATGCTGAAATTACTAAAGTAGGAAAAGAGTTTAAGCATGGAGATGGCGGTGTAGATATTTTTGCTTATAAAGGTAAACGAAAATTTGCTATCGAAGTTAAACAACGCAATATACAAACTACAGTAGACGTTAAGGCATTGAATCAGCTTGTTGCTGGTGCACGCTTAGCTAATGTCACTAATATGATTTTAGTTACCAATTCATATTTTACATCAGAGGTAAAAGTTCGTGCTTTAAGGTTAGGTGTTGAACTTATAGATCGTGATGAATTACAAAATTTGTGGGTTGTAAAGCATTCCGAAATTGGTCGAGAGATTAAACCTCGTAAGTATCAACTAGATGTAATTAATCAAGCTATAACTAAATATGAAAATGGTAAGACTAAACTTTTGATAGAAATGGCTACTGGATTAGGTAAAACTTATACAGTGGCTCATTTAATTAAAAAGTTAATTCAATCAACTGAAAGAAGACCAAAAATTCTATTTTTAGCACATCAAATTGAAATATTACTTCAATCTGTTACTGCTTTTAAAAACGTATTAGGGATAGGTAACTATAGTTTTTCTGCTTGTTTTTCTGGATCTAAACCAGAAAAGACAGATTTTGTATTTGCTACTTTTGATACGCTTTATGGGCAAATAACTGAATTATCAGAAAATTTATTTGATTTTGTTATTGTGGATGAAGCTCATCATACACCAGCAAGGACTTATTTAGATGTAGTAACTAGTTTTAATCCAAAGTTATTAATAGGGTTAACTGCAACACCATATCGTGCTGATAATAAAGATGTTATTAATTTTTTTGGTGGTGCTGATGGACATATTGGTAAATTTGATCTTATATGGGCTCTTAAACATAGAAAACTAGCATTTCCAAAATACTTAGTTCTGCTTGATGATCTTAATCAAGATAAAATAGATCAGTTAGAAAGCGGACTATCTATCGCAGATTTAGATAAAAAATTATTTTTACATAAGAAAGATCAAGAAGTAGTCCGAATTATCGAAGAAGTAGTTTCTGAACAAGAAATTGATAATGTCAAAGGTATTATATTCTGCCGTAATATTAGACATATGAGACATTTGATAGGCTTTTTCAAATTAGGTACTGCAACATTAGTTCATTCAAAGATGTCAGACCAAGAACGACGTGAGAATATTCGTAATTTTCGAGAAGGAAATTGTAAATACATTTTAGTTTGTGATTTATTCAATGAAGGTATTGATATTCCAGAAACTAATTTACTCGTATTCATGCGCTATACAGGGTCAAAAACTATTTGGCTTCAGCAGCTAGGTCGAGGTTTAAGAAAAACACCAAATAAAGAATATGTACATGTTTTAGATTTTGTTGGATCGCTAGAGAGATTGAATGAAGTCAAAGAGTTATCTAGAGCAGTCCAAAGGCTACCACTAGATCGTGAAAACTTAATTGATGAAATAAGTGATGCAAGTACACCACAAATATTTCATGATGGTTCTTTAGAAGTAAAATATAGCGCTGAGGCTGCGCGAGTATTATCTTTGATTGAAGATATGAAGTTTTTACTTAACAGCCGAGAAATTTTACTTGATAAGCTTAGATTTTATAAGGAAAAAAATGATGTAACGCCGTCAATTTCAGAAGTAAAAGACAGTTTAGTTAATGTAAGTTATGATCAAATTGCTACACATTTTGGTTCTTATTATAGTTATCTTATGGCTGCTTTCGGAGATGATATTGACCAACAATCGATGGTAGATAAATTACAAGAATTTATAAAAACCTTTTATTCCAAATATAATATGATGCCAAGTCTTCGAACGATTTCTCTAAATTTCATGGAAGAGCAGTTATATGAGTTTAGTGAAAAAGAAATCCAGTCATTATTACCAAACTTAATGAAACTTGAAGCTGAAATATCTGTTAATGCTATTGAGGATATTGAATTAGATAATGAATTAAAAAATTCTTCTAAAGAATGTATTTTAATTCAAAAATATAAGTCTAAAATATTCTCACGTGGAGATATCAAGAAGTTGTCGGTAAATGATCAATTAGAAATAAAAGAGAAATATCAATCTATTTCTGTTTTTTTAAAGAAGTTAAAAGATGTGCAATAAAATAGAAACCTTATTCATTTCTAAAAATTTAGATGATTTTAAAATTCCTGCACTAAATACCAAGATAGATGATTTGATATTGCCTGATCGTTTCTTAAACTTGGTAAAAAAACTTAAAAACATAACCAAATTTCATGCTGGTTTCAAGTTAGGAGAAACTTTTGGTGATTTAATAAATTTCAATAGGTCTGAAATATCTAAACTCCCAGGAATTGGTCCATCATATATTAATACTTTCGAAGAATTGAAGTTATTAGTGCAATCAGCGGATATATTCGAGAGTAATAACTATAATTTAAATAAGTCGGATGAATTTTTGGAAAAAATTATAGAAAGGGAGTTAGATGATTTTGTATTGCCTGAGCGTTTTTCAAAATTAATTAAACGTCTCAGAAATATTAGTTTAAACGATAAAAATTTTAAATTTATTAAAACAATTGAAGATGTTGTTAATTTACCAGTTTCTGAAGTATCTTCATTATCAGGTGTAGGCGTTGGTTATATTGAAACTTTAGAGGAAATGAATTTACTACTTAAAACAGACCCTGTATTAATATTGGGTACTAATTATTTAGCTTCTTATCAACAAGATATTGAGGTCAATAATTTTGAAATTCCTCCATTACAAACAAAATTAACAGATCTGCAGCTGCCAGATAAGTATTTAAAATTAGTAAAAAGACTTAAAAAAGTTAGTATAAATAGCCCAAATTTCAATTTGGGTGAGACATTTGCTGATCTTATAAATTTATCTATATCAGAAGTTGAAGCGCTTCCCTGGATTGGTAAAAGTTATATTCAAAATCTTAAAGAGTTAAAATCCTTTGTAGAATTAAAGTCAAGTAATTCTATAAATGATGAAGATAAAATAGATATTACTTCAGCTGATTTTAGTAATATGAGAATATCATTTATTAATATTGACGATAAATTTTTAAAAGCTTTAGAGAAATATATTAAATATATAGGCAGAGATAATTTATCTAATCTTATTATTGAAATATTAAATTTAAATAGAAATGGTTTAGAAAAGCTACCAGGCTTTGGTGATTCGGTTATAAATAAATTAATCGAATTTAGAGATTTGCTAAAAGAAGAGATTAAATTAATTTTAGTCGGGGAAATTAAGTATGAAGAATTTGAATCTAATTTTATTTTTCCTAGATACTTCAATAGGCTATCATTATCAAAAATTGAGAAAATATTATTAGAAGATATTGATTTATATTTTGATAAAATAAATGAAGAAGATGTTGATATTTTGCAGAGAAGATGGGGGTTTGTAGAAAAAAAGCAAACACTTGAAGAAGTAGCTTTAGATTTTAATATTACAAGGGAGAGAATTAGACAGAAAGAATCAAAATTAACTAATAGATTTCTTCAGTCTCTGCGTATCAGTACAGAAGGATTATGGGAATATATTGAACCAGAGTTAAATTCAGACCTGAAATTAAAGTTCGAGGATTTTTATTATTGTTTTTCTAGTGAAAGAGATTTTTATGACTTTTTAGGATTAATATGTAATCAGAAAGATTTATATGAATATGTATATCCAGAAATCGATAAATCAATATTTAATACTTATTTTGCAGAACATGGTGCTCCAATCCAAATCGAGGATCTAAAAGAGTATCTGTTAAGTAACAATAAAAAAATAAGAAATTTTAATAATATTATTAGATATTTTTCTCTACAGGAAATTTTATTAATCAAAGATCAATATGTATGGCCAAAATTGCTAAAAAAATCTGAGGCTATAGCATGCATACTTGTTGATCACAAAAAAGGTTTGCCTTGGTTTGAAGTTGCAAAAATTGTTAATGCAAAAGGGTATTCTAGATATGAGATCGATGAAGACCGTTTAGATAATGCAGCTTTTGATTTGCCTGACTTTATTTACCTTGCCGGTAAGGGTATTTATAAGCATACATCTTTTATTAATGAATCTATTTCCTTAGAGGAAATATTTAATGAATTGAAAAAATATTTTGAAATAAATCAAAGAAATACTTATCATTTAAATGAATGTTATTTAGCATTACCTTTTTTAAAGCAATTTGATTACTATGAAGTCCGGTATTTTGTTAAAAACTTTGGTGAGGACTTTGGTTTTTATTTTAATGGTCGATCACAGGTTGACTCTATTAGCTTAGAACGTGATTTTAAGAATATTACACAAAAAGATGTAATTATTGAAGCTATGAATCGTAGTTTTAAACCCTTAACAAAAGTTGAAGTAGCAAGTTTATTGAAAAGTAAAAGTATTGGCCATGCAGGTTATTATTTGGATCAAATGCTTGAAGAAGGCTCTATCGTTCAAGTAGAAAGGATGCTTTATACTACTCCACAATTAGCCTATAAAAATATTGATCTTAATATATATATTAATGCTATTAATGACATTCTTTGTGAATATTTAAAACCTGTGGAACCTTCTATATTTAAAGAAAAATTGAATTCAATTTTTTCTCAAAGTTATTCAAAATACTTTTATTCTTCTATTGCTAGACTTTATTGTGACGAAAAAGGGTGGTTTAGGAAACAGAATTTATACTCTATTAATCCTATTAAATTTAATAGTTTAAAATCAATATTAGATGCTGTCTGTGATGTTAATAAATCTAATGTGGAAAATGTTGCTCTTTTAGATGAGTATGTAGCAATAACTCGAGAAACTGGAATTAGAGCTATTTTAAATTGGAAGAATACATTTTAATTTCTATATCTGAATCTTACTAAAATGCCAATTACCTTGTTGAGGTAATTGGCTCGAGTAAATACTTCTGTTATCTGGTTATTCTTCTATCTTTCCAATAACATGGTACAACAATTAGATTATTTTCATGCAACCTTGACCATAACCGAACTCCTAAATCCTGCTGCATATGCTGTAATGTGAAATTGGAAATCAGCAGCGTCGATTTCATATTGTCATAACGGCTATATAAGATCTTATGCACCATCTCTATGCGTTTTTCATGTCGGTCATGCAGACCATATTCATCAATTACCAATAAATCAAAACTGGAAAAATGGTCGATGACTTCCCTTTCAGAGCGTGAAGCATCTGACCAGGTATCCATCATTTTTTGAGCAATTTCTGCACTGGTATAGTAGCGTGCAGATTTTGTACTGTTATGTAGAATGTTGCGAATAATTGATGCACTCAGATGGGTTTTACCTGTACCTGGTGTACCAATCATCAACATGTTCGGGTTGTGGTCAGAAATAATCTGTTGTGCAAAGGCCTGACATAGCTTGATGGTATTGTCTTGTGCAGGGCATGCAACTACATAATTCTTGAAGCCACGATCCAGGTAGCGTTTATTGAGCCCTGAGTTTTTAATTTTTTGCTGCAGTAATCGCTGTTGCAGTTCGTCCTCATAGGTTGCATGTGACGACTGGACAGTTTCTTTGGCACACAATTTACAGAGTCTGTGACCCGCAATTTCCATTAGGGGTATATGATGGGTAGGGCAAAGTGTTTCCGTTGTTTCTGCGCGAAACTGGAGTGTTTTAAGCAGGGTATTCATGGCTGATCTCCTAAATCCATTTTGAATTTTCTAAAAAACTCTCATTTTTTTCTTCAAAATTTGAAGATGAAGATGAAGATGAAGATGAAGATGAAGATGAAGGGCATGATTCAAGCATGACTTGAGTAATACTCGAGCTATTCTCAGGAATTGCTTGAGCATTTACTTTTCGTTGCTTGGTTGATGCTTGAGCATTACTTGCGGATTTCCCCCAACGTGCTTGAGCTGCATTTTTAGCTTTATCAGATTTCATTTGCTGATTTTGCAATGCCTGGTTTTTTAAACTGGTTAAAAAATTTGAATGAATCTGCTCAGACTCGACTTCAAACAATTCCAAGGCCATCAGCGTATTCAACAAAGTTTTAGCCTTGGTGTGCTGCGGTAATTTCGTGATGCTGCATACGGTTGCTAGGTCATGAGGAATGGCACCATTTTTCCAGAAATCCATCATTAACAGCAGTGTTGCACCAATTTGTTCAGCGGTCATTCGTGCAAATTTTGCCTGTAGGTCGCCAATATATATTGGCATCCAAATTGAAATATCTTTATGCATGTGTTCACCTTTTTATAGATATAGAGGGGCTAAGGTCATCGATTGGATGACCTTGTGTGTTTGTTTTATTGGTGAGCGAGACTCATTAAGCGGAGACGAGCTTGTTGGGCCAGGTCATCGTAATGGGCTTGGCCATCATCCAGCATTCGCTGTAGCCAAAGTCTCAACGCCTGGTGATCATCGAAGCATTTGTTAACCTTCAGCAAAAATGCCAGATTGTTCAGTTTGGGAATGTGTAACTCATGGATTAATTCACGAGCGACCATATCTGCTTCATGACTGACGACCACACCACCAAAGAAAGCTTTACTGTTCATGTGCAAGCTCCTCTGTATTTAGTCTCTCCAGCATGGCTTCAAATGCACTACCATCGCGACGCGTAACATTGGGAATGTAACGGCTATAGACCCGGAACAGCATTTCAGTGGTCGAATGACCTAGCTGACGTGCAATCCATTCAGGATTTTCACCAGCAGATAACCAAAGTGTGGCAGCTGTGTGACGTGTCTGATAAGCACGACGAGGCGTTAATCCTAAAAAGCGCAGGATAGGGTGCCATACACGCTTATTAACTAAACGGTAGTCTAGAGGACCACCATCACGGTTGCAGAAAACAAAACTGGATTTACCATTATTTAAGCTTTTCTGTTGCAGAAAGGCTTGGTACACCCGGTCATTCATCTGGATCGTGCGGTCAGAACCATACGTTTTGGTTCCACCAAGAACACCATTCACTAACGCTTCACGGATATGGATCTCACGACGTTGCAAGTCGATATTTTTCCATTGAAGGCCATCGATTTCACTGGTGCGCATACCCGTAAAAAAGCGGATGGTGTAATAAGGTTTAAAGTCGTCACGAACAGATGTAATAATTCGCTGAACTTCTTCAAGAGAGAAAGGAGTGACTTCAATCCGACCTTCTTTCAAACTTTTTATGTTTTTGTAAGGGCTATCAAAATCATATCGTTCGGATGCGCTATCTAGTATCATACGAAGTACTGTCATAATCTGGTTGATTCGTGATGGTGAAAGGCATTCTTGGTTATTTCCGTATGTCACTTTGGCGAGGGATGAACGGAATCCAAGGATGTCTGACTTTTTAATGTTAATAACAGGAATTGTTCCGAAATATGGAGTTAAATATTTTCTAATAACAATCCTAATTTTTTCTGCATAGCTGCTACGCCATTCTATTTCTTTATCAGCAACCCATATTTCACAGTACTTAGAAAAAACAGGTGCTTTAGAACTCACTGCATTGATTTGGTTTTCAGCAGCTTTAATTTCTGCCAGTCGAGCACTTTTGGGAAAATATTTTGCATAATCAAATACACCTAAGAGCATTTCAGCTTCCATACGTTCAATCGCTTTTTCAAGTTTTTTACGATTGTTAGGTGTATCTTCCATTGCAGTTGTTTCACGGCAACGCTTATTTAAGTACCGAAAATCAATTGTAAGCTTGCCGTATCTTGTACGGATTGAGGCCATGTGATTGAACTCCTATTGTAGTTGTAGGCTATGAAGAGAGCCGAACGAGGTTTTTGTCATATCTTCCTCAATGCGTTCCCAAACAAAAAGAATTTTGCGCCCACCAAATGGGCGAATGTAATGAACGCCTTCAAGTAAGACGCTATCTTTGAGTTGATTTCGGATAGTACGCTCGTTGTAATGAATTCGTTCCGAAAGTTCTTTTGTAGTAAGATACGTGAAGTTCATATGTATATCCTTTTAAAAAGTATCACAATGATGTTATTTAAGATTACAATGCAATACTATAAGCATTTAATACATCATGCAAGTACTTTATTACACAATGGTGGTAATTAATGATAGTTTGCAATTTGCCAGTCTTATTAGCAGAACGCAGAATGAAGGTTGCGGATGTTGCGCGTGAAACAGGGATGAGTAAAACCACTCTGCATAAACTTTATAATGGTCAATCGACTCGTATTGATTTTGAAACTATTGAGAAGCTCTGTTTATTATTGAATGTAGGGGTAGGAGATCTTCTGAAATTACAAGCTGAAGAATCTTAAGACGATGAAATATTTATGAAATTAAGGTGACCAAATTTGGTCACCTTAATTTTTTTAGAGTATTTTTGATTGTGGGACAAGTATGTAGATATTGAGTAAGTAGGGCTGAATTTTAAAAACTTAAAATGATCTGTATTTATCGAGAGTTTTATTGCGTGACCAAATTTGGTCACGATCCTATTTGATCTTGTAAAAATATTGAATTGAAAATAATAGAAGTCTAATGACATAGAAATTTTCGGTGGAATAATTTTTTAAGCAGTTTTGGAAAGGGGTTCTTATCTTTTTGATTTATTGAAGGCACTTTTTGGTCACTTGTGGTCACTATACAAATTGAAGACGTTGGGGTGGACGGTATTTGAAAGCAGCCTAAGAAGATTTTTGATTTTGAAAAAGCTAATAAAATCAACAATAAAAAAGCCCCCATCTTTCGATGAGGGCTTTTTGAATTTGGAGCGGGAAAGGAGACTCGAACTCCCGACCCCAACCTTGGCAAGGTTATGCTCTACCAACTGAGCTATTCCCGCGGAGTCTATCCTGTTTTTTTACTAAAAAACTGAATCGAAAAAAATTTGGAGCGGGAAAGGAGACTCGAACTCCCGACCCCAACCTTGGCAAGGTTATGCTCTACCAACTGAGCTATTCCCGCGGAGTCTATCCAATTTTTTAAATAAAAAACCGAATGAAAAAATTTTGAGCGGGAAAGGAGACTCGAACTCCCGACCCCAACCTTGGCAAGGTTATGCTCTACCAACTGAGCTATTCCCGCATAGCCACGTATAATACATTAAGGATTTTTCAGGTCAATAACTTTATGAAAAACTGTGCATCGTTTGCATAAAATAAAAACAATTTGTTTGAAAATTGGAAGATTTTTGCAGGTCGAAGGCTTCCATTTTGATGAAATCATGCAATTCAGATGGTTTCAGCAACTTTGCGACACAAGAACTTGAACAAATACAGGCTATACTAAGACCAGTTGAACCTTTTTTTGAATTTGGGAGAGCCGTTTTGAGTTTAGAACAGCAATTAATTGAGCGTCTACAGACATTAGCGCCTACACATCTTGAAGTGGTGAATGAGTCCGCAGGTCATGGTGGTTATTTCCCAGGTAAAGAGTCGCATTTTAAAGCTGTGATCGTGAGTGAGGCTTTTGCAGGCTTGCGTTTGGTGCAACGTCATCAAAAAGTCTATGCCGCAGCCGGTGATTTACTTAGTCCGGGGCAAATTCATGCTTTGGCCATTCATGCGTTTTTACCCGAAGAATGGAATGGTCAAGACACTACTAGCCCTGAATGTGCGCATGCACCTAAGTCATCTTAAGGTGAGCCATGGAAACGCAATTAATCATTAAAATCATTCATATGTGTGGCGTGGCTTTAGGCTGTGCTGCCATTTTCATTCGTGCTTTTACGCTGTTTAAAGGGACGCAGGGCAATTTACCCAATCCAGCAGGTCGGAAGTTTTTTGTTGCTTTGCAACATGGCTCAATGACACTAATTGCCGTAACAGGAATTATCTTATTGTTTATGAAAAACTTTGATGTGCAGCCATGGTTCTATGCCAAAGTTGTGCTGTTTTTGGTGCTGCTGTCTTCTTTATCTAAAGCTTATAAGAAAGATGACGGTGTTTTATTGGTTCAGCGCCGTGCGGGCTTATTTATTGCAGCTGTTGCACTTATTTTCATCATTACATTGGTTATAATCAAACCAGTTTTTGGATAAATGGCTTATCCACATGGCCGATTTCAAGGCTTGAGTAGAAAAACAAAGATTAGAGGGTTTTGAATGCGTACGCGTGTGGTATTTAACCAAAAAGGTGGTGTGGGGAAATCGAGTATTACGGTCAATTTAGCTGCGATAAGCGCGCACCAAGGTTTAAAAACTTTGGTGATTGACCTCGACCCTCAAGCCAATTCAAGTCAATATTTGTTGGGGGATGATGCGACGTATTCGGCAGATAAGCCTGCACTTGAACCCAATATTGAAAATTATTTTGAAGAAGTCTTGGGGACACAACAAAGTAAAGGTTTGTTGGGAAATGCCATCGGTTCGATTTTGAAAGGTCGTGCCAAAGGTTTGGAAAGTTATGTGCATGCATCGCCGTATCCACGTTTAGATGTGATTCCTGCCAGTCCAAATTTAGGCGCGTTGGCACATGCCTTAGAATCTAAGCATAAAATTTACAAACTGCGTGATGCTTTGCAGCAGATGAGCGGTCAATATGATCGAGTATTTATTGATACACCGCCGGCTTTTAACTTTTTTACTTTATCTGCGCTGATTGCGGCAGATCGCGTGCTGATTCCATTTGACTGTGATGTGTTTTCAAAACGTGCTTTACAGACCCTGATCGAAAATGTGTTAGAAACGCAGGATGATCATAATGATCATTTAGAAATTGAAGGCATTGTGGTCAATCAATTTCAGGCACAGGCGAAGTTGCCGCGTGAAGTTGTACAACAACTCAAAGATGAAGGTCTGCCTGTATTGGACAGCATGTTACCGCCTTCGGTGCTGATGAAAGAATCTCATCATAAAAATCAACCTTTAATCCATTTGGCTGCAGATCATAAATTGACGCAAGCCTATCAATCATTGTTCAATGAAATTGAGCAAAAGTAGTATCGAGAAAAGTATGAATGCACTTAAATGTGGTCTAGTTGCTTTCACTGCTGTTGTATTGGGTGCATGTGCAAGTACGCCTAAACCAAGCTATGTTTCACCTACACAGTATCAGTCTTTGAGTTGCCAACAATTGCAAAGCGAATACAACCGAATCCACGACTATATTCAAAATGGTGTAGAAACGCCGAAGCGCACAGGCGTTGGTGTCGGTGTTGGCCTTGGTGGTGGCTGGGGCAGCCGTGGAGGTTGGGGCATTGGTCCGAGTATTTCGGTCAATATGGGACAATCTTCAAATACCAAACGTACCGAACTTTCACGCGTTCTAGGTGAGCAAGAAGCGATTGTACAGGCAGCAAAATTTAAAGGTTGTCCGATTATCGTTCGCGCAAATTCGGCTACCGCAGCAAAATCATAAGCGGATCATGAGCTGAGGCTTAGGCCTGTGCTATGAGAAAAGTGTAATAAAATTTGTCAGTAGGTGAGGCGTCTACTGGCATTTTTTTTGAGCCAAATAAACTGCACTGTTTAGAGCCAATAAAATATTTAAATCTATGAAAAAATTAAATTAAATATTATTGGTGTATTTCAATACTTCCTTCTGGTCTTGAACATTCAGCGTGAGTGCATTGACTTGTACAAGGATAAAACTGACCTAGCGCGTACTTGTTTTTTTAAATTCATTTCGGCTAAGGTGTGCGCTTTGAAACATTGTCTGGGTATTTATGATTGAGAGTTGGCTTTTTGTATTGGCAATGATTGCGGTGATGATGACGCCGGGACCTAGCAATGCACTAATGGCAAGCTCTGCACATCAACAAGGCATTGCAAAGACGTGCATGCTGATTCCTGCAGAATTATTGGGCTATTTCTATGCCATAAATTTGTGGGCGTTGATTATTCATTTAAGCGCTCCAGTGTGGCCGAATTTAATTCACTTACTGCATTTTCTCAGTATTGCCTATGTTTTATGGTTGGCTTTTCATTTGTGGAAATCGACGCATTTACACCAGTACAATCAAAAACATCCTTCAATTCAACCACGTGAATTATTCATTTCCTCATTAAAAAATCCGAAAGCCTTGCTTTTTGCTGCAGGTATTTTCCCGATAGAAACTTGGGCAAGCCCATTAAATTTTATTTTGGTTTTCGCTGTATTTAGTGTGGTTTTATTGCCTGTTGCGTTGTTTTGGATGTCATTTGGACGGACGATTTTGGCGGGTAAGACCCAAAAAATTAAGGCCGATCTTCTGTATAAAGGATCGGCCCTGATGCTGATTTTATGTATGTTTCCCGTGGTTTTGCGCTTTTTTGCTTAAAGGCGTTCACCATATCGGTTTATTTCTTTAATTTTGCTCGAATAAAACCAATCACACCCGGTAAAACACTAATAATAATGATGCCAAAGATCAGATGGGTGAAGTTATCTTTCACGATGGGCATATTGCCAAATAAATAGCCTAAAGTGATAAATGAGCCGACCCAACAAATCGCACCAATCATGTTAAAAGTCAGGAAGTACTTGTAGTTCATGCTGCCTGCACCTGCGACAAAAGGTGCGAAGGTTCGTGCAAAAGGAATAAAGCGGGCAAAAATAATGGTTTTACCACCGTGTTTTTCAAAGAATTTTTGCGTATTCACCAAATGTTGACGGTTAATAAAGCGTGATTCAATTTCAAAGACACGTGGGCCAATATATTTACCAATATGGTAATTCAGCGTGTCGCCCAAGACCGCAGCGATAAACAGCAAAATCACCAAAACCCATGGATCCATGGCACCTGTTGACGCAGCGAGCGCGCCTGCTGCAAACAGAAGACTGTCACCCGGTAAAAAGGGCATGACCACTAAACCGGTTTCAACAAAAATGATCAGGAACAGAATTGCATAAATCCATACGCCATAATTGGTAATGAACTCGAGTAAATGGTCATCAACATGTAGTATAAAATCAATCAGTTCCATGGGGCTTATATGTGTAAAATAGTGGTCTGATGCTATCAGTCTGGGGCAGCAAAGTCAGTATTAAAACGTAATTAATTATCAGTAAAATCGTTCTATACATGGAATGATGAGTATTATAAAAGCATATTTAAAGAGAATAAGAAACGACCTAATCTAAGCACATCTTTTGAACAGTATTAAAAATAGGTTTCAGTATGTTTAATCCAAATCTAGTGGTGAAAAATCTGAGTCAACAGCCGCAAATCAATGCGGTAGTCAGTCTCGTTGCACGTATTTTGATGGCTTATATTTTTATTGTGGCAGGTTGGGGTAAAATTACCGCTTACACTGCAACCGCAGGTTATATGGAGTCAATGGGTGTACCGGCAGGGCTACTTCCGATCACCATTTTAGTCGAGTTGGGTGGTGGCTTAGCTTTATTGTTTGGTTTTCAAGCGCGGTTTGCGGCACTGGGTCTAACCGTATTTAGTTTAATCACTGCATTTTTATTCCATGGCGGTGCAGAAGATGGCATTAACTTTATGAAAAATTTGGCGATGTCAGGCGGCTTATTATTTCTCATGTTACATGGTGCAGGTAAATTTAGTTTTGATCATTGGATTGAAAAATCAAAATAAAGCGGTTATGAGTCCGAGCATCCATCAAAGCGGCGTTCTGCCGCTTTTTTCATGTCTATCGCTGATTTAAAGCAAATCAATAAAGCCCTGAAATGTGTTGTAAAAAACATCGTTTGGCTTGTGGTTTTTGTCCCTGTCCGAATAGTGTGCGAAAGTCCAAGAAAAATGTTAGAATACGGCGCTTATATTCGTTGCCTGCATAGTTGTTTGCCATGACTACCAATACCCAAATTACTGAAGACCGTATCCTGATTTTGGATTTCGGTTCTCAATATAGTCAGCTTATTGCACGTCGTGTACGTGAAGCTGGTGTTTATTCAGAAATGTACGCATTTGATATGTCTGAAGAAGACATTCGTGCATTTAACCCAAACGGGATCATTCTTTCAGGTGGTCCAGAAAGTGTTCATGAAGAAGGTAGTCCGCGCGCACCACAAGTTGTATTTGAACTTGGTGTACCTGTTTTAGGTATTTGCTATGGTCTACAAACCATGTCAGAACAACTTGGCGGTAAAGTTGAGCCAGGTACTGTGCATGAATTTGGTTATGCAGAAGTTGATATTAAAGTCCGTGATGCTTTAATTGGTGATCTTGAAGATACCAAAGACCAATTAAAAGTATGGATGAGTCATGGCGATAAAGTGACTCAAATTCCTGAAGGTTTCCAAATCACTGCAAGCACACCAAGCTGCCCAGTGGCGATGGTTTCTGATGAAAAACGTCGTTTCTACGGTATCCAATTCCACCCAGAAGTGACACACACTGCGAAAGGTGCTGAGTTATTGTCTAACTTCGTACATGGCGTATGTGGTTGCCGTAACTTGTGGAACTCAGAAAACATCATCGATCTTCGCGTAGAACAACTTCGTGAGCAAATTGGTGATCAAAAAGTTCTCTTGGGTCTTTCAGGCGGTGTCGATTCATCTGTTGTAGCTGCACTTTTACACCGTGCGATTGGCGACCAATTGACTTGTGTATTCGTAGATAACGGTTTACTTCGTTTGAACGAAGGCGAGCAAGTGATGGACATGTTTGCGAAAAACATGGGTATCCGCGTGATTCGTGCTGACGCTGAAAATCGCTTCTTAACAGCACTTGCTGGTGAAGTTGATCCAGAGAAAAAACGTAAAATCATCGGTCGTGAATTCATTGAAGTGTTTGCTGAAGAAGCACGTAAGCTTGACGGTGTGAACTTCCTTGCTCAAGGTACTATTTACCCAGACGTAATTGAATCTGCAGCAAGCAAACAAGGTAAAGCACACGTGATTAAATCACACCACAACGTAGGTGGTTTACCTGAAGATTTAGCATTCGAATTGGTTGAGCCAATCCGTGATTTGTTCAAAGACGAAGTACGCCGTTTAGGTACAACTTTAGGTCTTCCATTTGAAATGCTTTACCGTCATCCATTCCCAGGCCCAGGTCTAGGTGTACGTATTCTTGGTGAAGTGAAAAAAGAATATGCAGATATCCTTCGTCTAGCAGATGACATCTTCATGCAAGAACTTCGCGCAAGCGGCTGGTATGACAAAACTGCACAAGCATTTGCCGTATTCCAACCTGTGAAATCTGTGGGTGTCGTAGGTGATGGCCGCCGTTATGCATGGGTAATCGCGCTTCGTGCTGTAGAAACTGTGGACTTTATGACTGCACGTTTTGCACACCTTCCTTATGATCTTGTAGACAAGATTTCTACACGTATCATGAACGAAATTGCAGAAGTTTCTCGTGTTGTTTATGACGTATCGTCTAAACCACCTGCTACGATTGAATGGGAGTAATTTAGGGATTTCAAGAAGCGAAGCTTCTTGCCTAAATTACGCCAAGAGCTACGCTCGCGGCAGTGAGGGATTTCAAGAAACAACGTTTCTTGCCTAAATTACGGCAAAGGCTATGCCTGCGCCAGACTGGGGTTTTACGAAGCACTGCTTCGTGCCAGTTTTACGCCAAGAGCTATGCTCGCGGCTATTTAGGGAAACCTAAATATTTCTAATAAAAAAAGGACGCTTCAGCGTCCTTTTTTTTGTTTATAATTATGAAAAATACTATTTTAAAAAGAGCAAGTTAAATGTCATTGCCTACATACGATCAGTTGATGCTTCCATTAATGAAACTTTTAGCAGAACAAAAAGAGGCAATAAAATTAAGTTCTGCCACAAAAATTTTAGCTGAAAGATCTGGGTTATCTGAAGCTGATTTAAATTTAAGGCTATCTAGTGGTACAAAAACAGTATTTTATGATCGTGTTGGCTGGGCGAAAACATATTTGGTTAAAGCAGGTTTGATACAACAACCATCACGTGGTCTTTGCGAATTAAGTACTTTAGGTTGGTCTATTGATTTTTCTAGCTTATCCAATATAACTAATCAGTATTTGATGCAGTTTGAAGGGTTTTCTGATTATAAAATTGGTTCTAACCATAATAAAAATATTCAAAATCTAGTTCTAAAAGAAGAGCATGCTACATCTATTCAAACAGAACATTTGACGCCTGCAGAAATAATCGAACAATCATCAACGGAGCTTAATCAAACAATTAAAGATGAGCTATTAAATAAAATTAAAAGTAATTCACCCAAATTCTTTGAGCAATTAGTTGTCGATTTGTTGGTAATAATGGGTTATGGCGGTTCACATCAAGACGCAGCCCAAGCAATAGGTAAAACCAGTGATGGTGGCATTGACGGTATTATCAGTGAAGATCGTTTAGGTTTAGATAAAATATATATTCAAGCTAAACGTTGGGAAAATACGGTGGGGCGCCCTGACATTCAACAGTTTAAGGGAGCTTTGGCTGATCAAGTGGCGAAAAAGGGCGTATTTATTACTACTTCTTGTTTTAGTAAAGAAGCAATTGAGTCAGCAAAGAAATCAGGCATTGTTTTAATTGATGGTGACAAGCTTACATCTCTCATGATTGAATTTGGCTTGGGTATTCAAATTGAAAGAAGTTTCCATATTTATAAAATAGATCAAGACCGTTTTGATGAAGATAGTTTTTAAATAAACTTAAAGGACGCTTCAGCGTCCTTTTTTTATATCTCAACATTCTATTTATAAACAATTGACCAACTACTATCGCTTTCATTATTCGGTTCAGCTTTGGGCTTTGCTTTATGGGTAAAGCTTTGCCAAGACTTTGTCGATTTACGTTCCGGTTTCATACTTGAATCATAGCGCTCTACACGGTTACGGCCATTTTCTTTTGCCTGATACAGCGCAATATCAGCTTGCTTAATCAGTTCAGTTAAATTTTGTTTATGTGATTTAAGCTGTGAAACACCAATGGAAACGGTAAATTGGATCGGGTGATTTGCGACATTCAGCAAAGATTGATTTTGAAGCGTTAAACGAATACGTTCCGCGATCAACATTGCATCCTGTATTTGCGTTTCAGACAGAAGCACAATAAATTCTTCACCACCAAAACGAGCCAAGACATCTTTTTGGCGCATTTCTTTGCGGGTGGTTTCAGCGATACATTGCAGTACCTGATCACCAACATCATGTCCGTAATTATCATTAATATGTTTAAAATGATCGACATCAAACATCAATAAGCAAGTGCTTGCAGGCGTTGGCCATTCATGGATGAGATGCTCAGCCAATTGAACAAACTGACGACGGTTGTATAACTGGGTGAGCTCATCTGTATGCGCAAGATTTTTCAGCGTATGCATATTCCAGTCGTCAAGCAGGGTACGTAAAAAATGACGGCGTGCATTGAGCGTATTGTTCCAACTCATATGCAGGCTGATCATCCAAACAGGAATAGACACCACCACAAAAATCAGTGCTTCTTGCCATGATAAAAGCTGACTCACCGCAAAATACACCAATAGCGAAATGAGGCCCGAACAATACAAGGCGGGCTTAAATTGTGTTTGTACGCAGACATTGGCAATTAAAATAAAGATCGCTGCACCATAGATATAGGACGAGACCATTGGGCTATTTGAAGCCAGTAATAAGCCAATCCAAATCGCGGTGCTGCAGACTGTCCCAATCGGTAAGATCATGTCGAGCACACGAATATCTTTTTTGTATTTAAACAGATAGAAGCTGACCAATAAGGCAGCAACAATCATGGCCACTCGAGAAAGACCTGACCAAAAGAACATGTCAGGGATAATAAAAATGTCAGCAAAAAAATAAAGAAGAAACGTAATCTGCGCCATGTAGTTTACTTGACGCAAATAAGGTAACTGATGGGCATACTGATGTTGTAGAAAATAGTTTCTAAACTGCGTAGGAATACGTGCAAAGGGATCTGCAATGGCTTGTTCAATCTCGGCACGATTGGCAAGATCACACTCAGAAAGTTTCAAAGTATGAGTATGATTTTTACGAACTTCCTGAGCAGACGAATTAGTCCGAGAACTCATTCGTACATCAACAGACATGTCCCTTCTCCATAAATGGCTTAGGACAAATTATGAACAAAAAACACACAAAAATATCTACCTGAAACTAGGGATTTTTCGAATGAATGATAAAAAATCGTCTGATGAATGTTACAAAATATATTATTAACTTGCTGTTTTATAAGTTGAAATTTGATTGCGTCCTGCAGATTTTGCTTGGTAAAGTGCCTGATCGGCCATGCGAATGACACTTTGTAAATCTCGGTTTTTTTGACCAAATTCGGCAACACCAATTGAAACGGTAAATTTAAGTTTTTGTAGTGTATCAAGTTCTAAATAATCATCGGCTATTGCCCGTCGTAGACGTTCGGCAATATCTTGAGCCTGACGCAGGTGTGTCTGCGGTAAAAGAATTATAAATTCTTCACCGCCGAAGCGGGCAATGATGTCTTGGCTACGTAAGGTATGTCGGCACGTTTCTGCAATTTGTTGTAAAACATGATCACCAATATAGTGCCCAAATTGATCATTAATATTTTTAAATTTGTCGACATCAAAAATCAGTAATGAAAGCGGCTGTAACGGTTTGGACTGATGATGAATATGATAATTGGCAAGTTGAATAAATTGACGGCGATTGTTTAAGCCGGTCAGCACGTCGGTATGCGCCATAATATTGAGCGCTTCACGGTTCAACTGATCGAGTTTACTGTGTAAAAAACAATTCTGGATTTTTGCGTTGAATTCCAACTGATATACAAACTAAATAACAACACAGGGGAATAGATCAAGATAAACAGTTGCAGTTGATGGATATTGCCAGAAACGGCGAAATACACCCCAATCAGCAAGATTAGACTGATACACAGAGAAATGAGCACAGCAGCTTTAAAGCGGATTTGCACACATAAATTGGCTAACACGATAAAAACCAAGGATGCATATAAATAAATCGGCACATCAGGGCTATTGGATAAATTGAGTAGACTAAACCACAGGGCAGAAGCGCCAACGATCGATAGGGGAAGCATCAAGTCGAAGAGTAAAATGCTCTTGCTATATGTATAAATGACCCATGTGATGCCCATCATCAGTAAGGTATAGGCCGTTTTTAAGCCTATCGCGAGCCAGCCCACATCGGGCAACATAAACCAATCCGCTATGGCATAAGAGAGATAGGCCAATTGTGCCACGATGTTGACTTGGAAAAAGAATTTAAAAAGTTGACGACGATGGTAGTGGAAAAATTCTTGACGAAATTGAGCAGGAACGCGAATAAAGGTTCCTTTCAAGGCATTTTGGATCAGTGCACGTGATTCTTTCTTATACTCATTGATCATGCAAGATTACCGACGGGTGAGCATGGTTTGTATGTAAGTTTATGTAACTTAAATAATCTATATCATTTTTATTTAAAATTAAACACGTTATTTCAATGATTTGTGAATTATTTGGTATTGTTTGGTCAAAAGTGAGTGTTAATTTGTGTTACTTAAATTCACATTTCACGTGATTTGAACAAGTAATTTAGCATAGGGTGTTGTCTAAATAAGCATCGATAACTGTTATGCTGTATGTCATATTAGGCAACAAAAAAACGATTGTCCTATCTCTGTGATTCAGCGTATTAATGACAGCTGAAGAAGATTGAGTTAATGCAGATATAATGGAAAAAAATGCATAGCTCTAGCCGATAGTCCTTGCATCGGCTTAGCCAAATTTAGGGTAAGAATATGACCAATACCAATTACACAGAAATATCTCATTCCGACGATTGTGAAAAATACGTCAATCAGTTCATTCAAGAATTTCCACTGCGCCGTGCTGAAATTGGTCAAGGCACAGTGATTAAACGTGCTTTACCGAGTCGGCATAAACGGATGATTGGTGCATGGTGTTTCCTTGACCATGCCGGTCCAGTGCATTTCCCTCAAGGTGATGGCTTAGATGTTGGGCCGCATCCACATATTGGTTTGCAAACGTTTACATGGATGATTGATGGCACCATGATGCATACCGACAGTTTGGGCACACATCAGTTAATTCAGCCCAAACAAGTCAATCTCATGACGGCAGGTTATGGTATTTCACATACTGAAGTTGCTCCAGAATCTGAAACGCAAATGCATGCTGCGCAGCTTTGGATTGCATTGCCAGATGACAAAATCAATATGGCGCCCCAGTTTGACCATTACCCAGAGTTGCCAGTGGTGACACAAGACGGGATTGAATTGACGGTCTTGGTCGGTGAATTTTTGCAGACTAAATCGCCGGTAAAAGTACATAGTGAATTATTAGGTGTCGATCTGCGTAGTTCGGAAAGTCAAAGTACCGTCTTGCCGCTGAATCCAAAATTTGAATATGGCTTTATGGCCCTCGAAGGGACTGCCAGTGTCAATGGTCACGAGCTAAATGAAGACAATATGGTGGTACTTGAGCCGGGCTTAACCCAAGTCAAAATTGATCTGCACGCAGGTGGCCGTGTTTTATTATTAGGGGGTGAACCTTTTGAATCACCGATTCTGCTGTGGTGGAATTTTGTGGGGCGCACACAAGAAGAATTGAATATTGCCCGTGAGCAGTGGATTAATCAGGACGAACGCTTTGGCTCTATTCCTGACTATGATGGTCCACGACTAGAAGCACCGGCTTTCCCTGATAAAATGCGTCCATCACGTTAACTTAAAAATAAAAATGAACAGCCGTACCTGTGGTAAAAATGGTGCGGCATAACCATGAGGGAGTCATTATGGGTATCGTCGCAACGGCAACAGTAAACACCTTAGAAGCACCGTGGTCAGGTGAAGTTCAGAGTGGAAAACATCAACTTATTACCGATAAGCCCGAATCATTTGGTGGCGGGGATTTAGGTTTAGCACCGTATGATTTACTGTGTGCCTCCTTAATTTCATGCACCATGATTACTTTGCGCATGTATGCAGCACATAAACAAATTCAATTGGGTGAGTTTCGTGTCGAGGCAGACTTTTGTGCGAACCGTGAAGGTGCTGAATGGGTTGAGCGACGTCTACATTTTCAAACGCCCTTGGATGCAGAATTAGAGCAAAAAATCTTGTCCATTTGTGAAAAAACCCCAGTGACAAAAACTTTATTGCGCAGTGTAGACATTAAAACCACTCTAGTTTAATTTAAAAGCAGGTCGCTGCTGTACTGTGCAAAATTTAGTTTTGATATAGCCCTAAGCAGTGATCTGACACTTTTTATGATTTAACTACTTCAAAATAATAATGGCTTGCCAGAAATAAGAAAATTTTAGACTTCATATAGGAGATGAACCCATGCGGGTGCTACATCATCTAGAAAAATCTCGTTCATTTCGTATTTTATGGGCAATGCAGGAATTAGGACTGGATTATCAGGTTCAGTTTTATCTGCGCCAGCCAAATTTGTCTGCTCCCCCTGAGCTTAAAGTCATCCATCCTTTAGGAAAGTCGCCCATATTGCAGGATGATGGACTGGTCTTGGTAGAATCTGCAGCGATCTTGGAGTATTTACAAGAGAAGTACGATCGGCATGATTTTTTTGCAGCCAAGGCGGAACATTCAAAACAACAATATCGCTTTTGGATGCATTATGCCGAAGGTTCTCTGATGCCGTTATTGGTGATGCAGTTGGTCATGAGCAATGTGCCACGCCATGTACCTTGGGTCATCAAACCCGTAGCTAATCGCATTTGTGATGGGGTCAAAAAAGGTTTTGTACGACCTCGCTTAAAAGAACATATCGAGTTTTTAGAAAACCATTTAGCGGAAAATGAATATTTTGCGGGACCGTTTAGCTTTGCGGATATTCAGATGACGTTTCCATTAGAAGCAGTCATGACCCGAACGCAAGGGCGATATCCACAAATTCAGGCTTTCTTACAACGGATGCAACAGCGTCCTGCATATCGCCGTGCCAAACAACAAGAACAACAGTTGGAAGCACAGCAAGACCGGCGGGATGATTCTGCTTAGCTCACATGATACAAGCGTTCTTTAGGGAAGACGACTTTAAACAGCGAACCACGGTTTTCTTTGGACTCAATTTCAAGGTGTGCCTGATGTTGCATCAAAACGTGTTTCACGATGGCAAGACCTAAACCTGTTCCTCCCGTTTGGCGACTACGTGCGCTGTCCACACGGTAAAACCGTTCCGTTAAACGGGGTAAGTGTTTCGGGTCAATCCCGATGCCAGTATCTTCAACGGTAAAATAACCATGCGTACCATCATCATGCCATCCAATGGTCACAGTACCGCCTTTGGGGGTGTATTTAATTGCATTGGTGATGAGGTTACTAAAGGCACTCGCCAATTCCATATCTGATCCGATTAGGTCACAGTGACTATCAATCTCGAGATTCAGTGTATGTCCATAATCCACATTGTAAGCATGTGCATCGTCATATAGTTGGTTCATTAGGCTGGGCATTTCAATGATTTGATTTTTAGCAACTTTTTTATCATTTTCCAGACGAGATAATAATAACAAGTCATTAACCAAAGCATTCATACGGCGGGTTTGAGACTGCATTTGATCGAATGCGCGTTTCCAGCGTGGATTTAAATCTTCCTGATCGGTAAAGGTTTCGATATAACCACTTAAAACCGTGAGCGGTGTGCGTAGCTCATGTGAAATATTATCGACAAAGTCTTTACGCATCTGCTCAAGGTTATGCATACGTGTGACGTCATAGGCCACCAGTAATCGACTTTCGCGACCAAAACGGGTCAATTTCACTTGCACATAATGGTCTTCAAGTACCGATGATTTCATTTTCAAACCATCGGGTGCTAAATCGATATTGGTAAAGTATTCGATAAAACTGGGCTGTCTTAAAATACTTAAAATATTGCGCCCTTGATCGAGCTGTTGAATCCCCAAAAGCTTTTCTGCGGCAGGGTTCCACCATTCGATTTGGTGTAATTCATCAATCAATACCACCGCTTCAGCAAGTGCCACCAAGGAAGATTGAGCGCGGTCGATCAGACCAACCATTTCAGCTTGTACAATGCGTTCTTGACGCTGCGCACGGTATACATTAAAGAGCAAAGCCCCCCAAATACCGTCTAAATTTGGCGGGACATCATAGGGACGATTTGAAATCCATTCGTTGACCAAGTACAGCGAACGCATTTGCAATGCAAAGAACACTGCAAAGGCGATTAAGATGCAGATCCATAAGTACCCGATACCAAAGCCGATGAGTGCAGCAATGAGTAGGAAAAATGCCAGAAGTCTCAAATCCTGCTTGGCAAAAGTCCATAAACTGCTGTAACGGAATTTTTTATGTTCACTGGCAAGTTCAGGGACGGGATACGGTTCGTACATAGAAAATTAAAGACCTAAAATGACTAACCCATCACAGCGTCTGCACGGGTAGAGAAACGGTAACCTGTACCACGAACAGTTTGGACATAACGATCGGCTTGGAAAGGTTCAAGAACTTTACGCAAACGACGAATATGCACGTCAATGGTACGGTCCTCAATATACACGTTTCCACCCCAAACCTGATCTAATAATTGAGCACGGGTATAGGCACGTTCAGGATGAGTCATGAAGAAGGCCAGTAGACGATATTCAGTCGGTCCCATATCTAAAATGGTGTTACCAAAGCTGACACGTTGGCTGACTGGATCGAGGATTAAACCATTGGCATCAATGGTTTTTTCACCACCCAATGCATTTGAGCGACGCAGCACCGCTTTAATGCGTGACACCAACTCACGGGTGGAAAAGGGTTTGGTCATGTAGTCATCTGCGCCTGCGTCTAGACCTTGGACTTTATGGTCTTCTTCACCGCGAGCAGTGAGCATGATGACTGGAATTTCTGACAAATTTTCATCGCGTTTTAAACGACGACATAGGTCTACACCACTCACGCCACCAGGCATCATCCAATCTAATAAAATCAGTGCAGGACGCTGATCCACAATCATTTGGTGCGCTTGTTTGGCATCTTCAGCTTGCTGACATTGAAAACCAGCCATATCCAGTGAAGTATGGATCATTTCCCGAATCGGGAGTTCGTCGTCGACGATTAAAATATAGTCATCTTTCACAGCGCAATACCCTATTTTATGTAAACGGTAGACCGTTTTATATTTATGACAGGCTTATTACAAAGATTAATTATGACAGTATCATTGCAAAAATGATCTTTCATTGGGGTTTAGAAAGAAATTGTGACAATTTAAATCCTGAAATATTCAACAACATGGGCTTTGCATCATGCTGTTGTCACAAAAAAATCATTCAAAAAATTGTAAAGATCAATGTTGAGGACAAAATTTATTTCCTGGGTTTTTCATAAAAAGCATCCAACAAGGCCAAAAAGACCACGCTACATGACGATAAAACTTCATCAATCGGCTGTTTATAACCACTCATGACCCAGCGAATCGCGATTTGGGTGACATAACCATTGAGACCTGTTGCGACCATTGAAATTTCGCGTTCTGAACGATCAATATTTGGCATCATGAGCATGACAAAGGCATGAATCATACGGTCAAAGCGCATCATGGTTTCATGAATCGTGGCTTGGTTATGTAGCTCTTGTACCAACATGGCATCGATATAAATGATGCGCGCCATGCGAGGATTATTTTTTAAGGTTAACAATAGGGCGGTTAAACCTGCTTCAATCATTTTTTTAGAATCGGTTGATGCTTGCATGATGGCTTGCATCACGTTTTGTTGCAGTTCATCGATTAATTTTAAAAAGATGGTCTGGAACAGTTGCTCACTTTTCTTAAATGATTCGTAAAAATAGCGTTCGGTCAGCTTGGCTTCCAAACAAATATCTTTCACGGTCACGGAAAAAAAGCCATGTGTACCATAGGCTTCTATACCGGCTTCAATCAGTTTTTCACGTCGCGCTTGCTTACGTTCACTGAGAGAAAGCCCTTTAAATTGACGTTCCTTCACATTTTTTGCCTGTTGTTGTTCTGTGTGATTTGTTGCATCTGTCATGAAAATATACGCTGAACTAAAGCAGAATTTTGTCTTATTTTAGCAATAATTTCAGTTTAAACCTATGTTTAAGCATTGGCGATTTCAACAGCTTAGCACGTCCTAAGATGACATTGACAATATGTATTGTCAAAACTATATTAAGTCGACGAACTGCACACATTGGCAAATGAGATCACGCTGTGATAAAGCCAAGCGGCAGCATAAAGGAATAAGGAATCACAATGAAAAACTTCAAAAATAAAGTGGCTGCCATTACAGGTGCAGGTTCAGGTATTGGTCAGCAATTGGCAGTGCTTTTGGCGAAACAAGGCTGTCATCTGTCTTTAAGCGATGTGAATGAGCAGGGTCTTGCGGCAACCGTAGACTTAGTGAAAGCCAGCAATGTACGTGTAACCACGCAAAAACTCGATGTGTCAGACCTTGCGGCAATGAAAGCATGGGCAGCACAGACCGTTAAAGATCATGGTTCGGTGAATATGATTTTTAACAATGCGGGTGTGGCATTGGGCACGACCGTTGAAGGCGCAAGCTACGAAGAGCTGGAGTGGATTGTCAATATTAACTTCTGGGGTGTGGTTTATGGCACCAAGGAGTTTTTACCGTATATTAAGCAAAGTGGTGAAGGTCATATCATCAATATTTCCAGCTTGTTTGGCTTAACGGCACAGCCAACACAGTCGGCATATAATGCCACTAAATTTGCAGTACGTGGCTTTACCGAATCTTTACGCCAAGAATTGGATATTGAAAACTGTGGCGTGAGTGCGCTATGTGTTCATCCGGGCGGGATTCGTACCAATATTGCCAATGCCGCAAAAATGAATGATAGCCTGAAAAGTTTAGGCATGAACCCGCAAAAATCGGCACAGTCCTTTAATAAATTCTTGCGCTGTCCACCTGAAGAAGCGGCTCGTCAAATCATTGAAGCAGTACAAAAAGATAAGCGTCGTTTATTGATTGGTAATGATGCAAAAGCGATTGATTTAATTCAACGTTTTCTACCGACGGGCTATCAAAAATTAACAGCGATGGCGACTAAATTTGGTCAATAAGCGGTAATTATAATCGATTGAAAAGAGCCCACGTCAGTGGGTTTTTTTATGCTCTAGTAATATCAGAAGCGCAATTTGATCCAAATAAAAGAACGATACGCGGTAGTGTCATCCGCAATTGTTTGAGACAAGACGACTTTTAATCAAAAATGTTTTTGCGATCCTTTGAATCATTTGATGGTATTGAACGAGTTTTGTCGGTGAGGTGTATTGCACCGCAAGATGGTTTCCTTGCGAAGCACGCTTCTCATTTTGTCGAATGAGAAACAACGTTTCGTAAGAGTACCTCCAGCCGAAGGCTAATCCCGTTATTCAATCCCTAGATGTAAGACTCCATCGAATAGATTTAAAAATCATTTTAAAAATCCGAAATTACTTTGATAGGCGTAACATTAGTTATTAAAAGCCCAAAGCGTATTTCTTATTTCATAAAATGAGATATAAAAATGGAGATATCTGATGATTTGAAATAAGCAACTGTTGAATAACCAACAGTTTTTTGGCATTAAAACCAACAGAATTTATCGGGTTTGAATAATAAAACTTTAAAAAATAACTACTTAAGATGTTGGCACAGTTGTTGCCATATTAGAGTGAACAAAACTCACCACTGTATGGAACATTTATGAGTACTTTTACGCATCGATATCTTTCTGCTTTTCGTGTCCTACAACAGGCATGTTGTTGTGCTATGACACTCGCGATGATGCGCGCTTAAATTCTAAAAGCTGTCTTCGAGTTTCGGTCGTGCATAAGTTGAATAAAACCTACGACCACTCAGATTAATTTTTAAAAAACCCACGCAGTACATTCACTTCATGCACCTTGCATGGGGTTGGGGGATTTTGCGCTTTGGGAAAAATGTTAGTGAAACCAAATCATGAAAAAAACCACATTAACCGTTGCGGTCGGACTGATTTTATCCGCAACCAGTCAGCTGAGTTTTGCTTCGGATGAAGCACTTCAGCAAGAACTGAGCAGCTTAAAACAACAAATTGAGAGTTTGCAAAAACGCTTAAATGCAGTGGAATCTGGTACGACGAAAAGCCAAGTCGTCGAAACGGCCACTGTGACGACAGAAGATACGAGCAACGCCGCTGATGTTGAAGGTGAAACGCAGGTTGCAGAAGTGACCACAGCAACATCCGAAGATATCGACGGCTTACGTGCAGATATTGAAAACTATAAGTACGATCAGTCACGTCAATATGAACGTCAAACCACCAAATCGACCCGTGACACAACCCTGTATGGCACGGTTCAACTACGTGCCAGTGCGCTCGATGAAACGGGTGTGTTGGGTTCAACCAAATCGACATTTGATATTGGGACTGCGCTGATCGGTGTACGCGGGAATTTATTCCGTGATTATAACGAAGGCAAAAACCTCGACTATCAATTGTCCTTTGGTTATGGCAAACGCAATGATGGCACCAATAACAGTAACTTTAACTTACTAGATGCCTTTGTTCGCTATAACGCTTTTGCCACCAATGCGGGCCCTGAAACTGCCAAACTCAACTTTACGCTCGGTCAGCAGTTATTGCCCTTTGGTCTAGATGTGCAGTCTCCTGAAGATTTGCGTCCGACCATTAATACCGCTGCAGCTTCGACCTTTCTAGGACTGTTTAACCGTCAAAATGGATTTATCGTCCGTGGAGATGCCAAACCTTTTGTCGACTTTGCATCGAACTACCGTGCGCCGCTATTTGAGTATGCCTTAGGGTTGACCAATGGGAACGCCAGTAATAAGGCAGATGACAACAACGGCAAAGATTATATCGGTCGTGTGGCTTTTACCTTGCCAGTGGACTACGCCAGCATTTTCCGTGAGTTGAAGTTTGGGGCCTCTTATATCAAAGGCGAATCGAAAATTTCAGCCGGCGGAATCACTGACGATGCTGCAAAACGTGATCGTTTGGGTTTCGATATTTATTATAACCACGCCCCATTTGGTGTGACTTATGAATATGTGCAAGGGAAGACCGATTATGTCGACACCATAGCCCAAGACATCAAAGAAGCCAAAGCGGAAGGGCATACATTTACTGCCTTCTACACCTTGGGCGATCAGTTCTACAACAGTATTAAATCCAACGCCAAATTTGATGATTTCTGGCCAAAGTCAGTCCAAGGCTATTACCGTTTTGACCGCTATAACCCGAATAAAAACAACGCAAGCTATCTCGACACCGCGAGCGGTCGTATTGGTGAATATGACATTCACTCTTTGGGCTTAAATCTGTTTTTTGCGCAAACCACAAAATTCCAATTACAGCTGAATCACTACCTGTTTGATGTCGAAACGGCAAATCAAAAAGACACCAATGAGCTGCAAGCTCAGGTTCAGTACACCTTTTAATTCAAATATTTAAACCATTAAGGAACATTTAAAATGAAAATTATCTCTAAAAAAATCGCAGCTACATTCTTGGCACTTTCAGCACTTGGTTTAAGTGTTCAATTGCATGCTGCCAATCCCAAAGAAATTCGTATTTCTGTATCAGGCGCGGGTGAGGGGGGTAAACCCAAAGTGGGCGGTAGTTTTGTAGCTACAGCACATTTACGAGGTGTGCTCGAACAAGAATTTAAAAAAGATGGCATTAAGGTGAATTGGCTGTTCTTCCCCGGGGCTGGACCTGCAACTAACGAAGCTTTAGCTAATGGCAAAGTTGACTTTGCATTGCATGGCGATTTGCCCTCATTGGTTGGACGTTCAACAGGATTAAAAACCAAAGTGTTGTTCTCGACAGGGCGTTTTGGCCCAACTTATGTGGTGGTGCCTGCCGGCTCTAATGCCAAATCCTTTGCAGATCTTAAAGGCAAAAAATTCTCCGTTTTCAAAGGCACCAATGGTCAGATCGTCTTTAACCGTGTGTTAGCGAAATACAATTTAACAGAGCGTGATTTACGAGTGATTTCGCAAGATGCCTATTCGGCACGTACGGCGTTAGCGACGGGAGATATTGATGCCACGATTACTTCGCCATTTAGTTTGCAAGCACGTGGTGTGGCGAAAACATTATTGGAAATTAAAGATCCGAAAGTTGCGCCGATTGCGCACTTTTGGGTGACAGAAAGCTTTGAAAAACAATATCCAGAGGTGGTGCAACGTGTCGTGACGACACTGATTAAACAGGCGCAGTGGAGTTCTCAAGAAGCCAACCATAGTGCGCAATATAAACTTTGGGCACAAAGTGGCATTCCGTTGGTGGATTATCAAAAAACGTGGGATGGCTGGAATTTAAAAGACCGTACTACACCATTACTCGATGAATTCCATCGTTCACAAATTGACAGTGCTTTAAAAATTGCCAAAGACGCTCGTTTAATCCGTCGTGATGTGGATACCAAAACATGGTATGAGCCGAAGTATCTAAATAATGCCTTGAAAGAGCTGAAGTTAGAGGGTTACTGGCGCCAATTTAATGCTCAAGGTCAACCGAAGTAAGTCACAGCCATGAGTCGTCCGATTGAAAGCAATGTGATTGCCAGTCCATTAACCACCAAATTTATGAGCAGTTTTGTGCTGCTCACGATTTTGGCTGGACTAGGGGTAGGCGTAGCACGGGTATTAATTTCCTTGTATGCCGTGCATTTAGAAGCCACCGAATTGCAATTGGGGCTAATTTCTGCAGCGCAAAATTTTGGCATTTTGATCATGGCATTGCCGATTGGCGTGTTGGTACAGCGCTTTGGGTCTTTGAAAATATTCTGCATCGGCAGTGTGTTGGGCGCTGTGGTCTATAGCTTAACGCCACTGAAAGCTGGTGCATGGTACCTCTTTGCGGTGACAGCCTTGGTGAGTTTTGTCTTACCCATGCGCTTTGTTTCGATCAATACCGTTTTTTTGAGCAACTTAAAACGTTTAGGTCCAGTCCGTGCGGGTTGGTTTCGCGGTTCGCACATGATGGGATATTTCCTGATTGCGCCTGCATTGAGCGTGTTGTTGGTCGAGCATTTCGGCTATGGCGGAAGTTTTTATGTGGTGTCTTTGCTTTTTTTAGGCACCTTGCTGTTGGCTCCGTGGTGCTTTCAACGTAGTACTCCGCAAGCGACGAATCGCCCGCATTTTCAATGGCGAGATATTGTGGCGCCTTTGGCACTCATCAAAACCCATGCCTCGCTGCGGATTGTTTGCATATTGGAATTTTTGAGCAGCGTGGCAAATAACTACTTTGGCTTTTTCATTGTGGTGATTGCTATCCAAAGTTTTGCACTTTCGGAGCCAATGGCAGTGATGCTGCTGACCGTACAAGGCATTGTCTTTGTGGGATCGCTATTTAGCATGGGCGGTTTGGCTGAGCTGATGGGTTATCAAAAGTTTTATTTGATTGGCCTAAGCCTGATGGCAACGGCATTACTGATTTTAGCCTTAACCAAAATCACGCTGTTGATGTGGCCTGCTTCGGTCATGTTTGGACTTGGACTCGGTATGTTGCATATCGCCAATTTTATGTCTTTCGCCCGAGTCGGTGAGCAAACCGCGATGGCAAAGATTTCTCCAATTTTAGCCCTCGTCGGACCTTCAGGTGGACTGTTGGGTGGCTTGATAGGCGCCGTATTTGGCGCACAGGTTGGACTACAAAATTTATTTTTACCAATCGGGCTGGTGTTTATTGGTCTGATTATTTTGATCAGCAAAGATCAGGAATTTATTCAATTTTTAAAACCTGATGTCTCAGAACAGAGCGTAAAAGGACAAGAATTATGAGCCTTACGGATGTATCTGCACATTCGGTTCCCTTGCAAAGTGACCGAAGTGCGTTGGATTTTTTTAAGACCTATTTAAAACTAACTTTGCAAGTGGTGTGTGGACTCCTGATGCCAGTTTTGTTGTTCGGTCTATGGTATGTGGCAACACTTAAACAGTGGTTGCCTGAGCAGATTTTACCTGCACCGAGTCTGGTGTGGCAAAGCACAGTCGAATTATGGCAAAGCGGTGAATTGAGTTTTCATTTTGCCATCAGTGCCAAACGTATTTTATGGAGTGTCTTGCTTGGTGCCAGTGTCGGGATTTTGCTTGGTACTGTGTTGGGATTGGCCAAACGTAGTCGGGACTTTATTTTTCCGACGGTGAATCTTGTTGCGCAATTTCCCATAGTTGGCTGGATTCCATTATTGATGATTTTCTTAGGCATCGATGAGGCTTTGAAGATTGCCGCTATTTCATTGGCTGTTTTACCACCGGTGTTGATTGCAACCTATAAGGGCATTACTCATGTGCCGAATAGTTTGATGGAAGTGGCAGAGGTTTACCAATACAGCAATTGGCAGAAACTCAAAGAAGTGATTTTCCCAGCTGCACTACCCAGTGTGATCAGTGGTTTACGTCAAGGCATTATGCAGGCGTGGTTGGCATTGGTTTTTGTCGAATTATTAGCGAGTAGTGAAGGAATTGGTTATCTCATGGTGTGGGGACGTCAGCTAATGCAGATGGACTTGATCTTCATGGCGATCATCATGATTGGTATTACGGGCTATGTCTTAGATACCTTGCTGGCTTGGTTAGAAAAAACGGCACGCTTTCACGCAACCCGAGTAGGAGGCAACTCATGAGCATTCTTTCATTACACGGGGCAGCGCGCCAAGTCTTAGTTAAAGCAGCAAAAGCACTCGTTCTACCTGTGGCATTTATCGCACTGTGGGCAGTGGCCTCACAGCAAAATTGGGTCGATCCGAAGTTGATTCCTAGTCCATGGCTCGTGCTGCAAAAAGCTGTGACCGTGCTCCAACAACCGAGCTTTTTGACAGGCTTTGCCGAAAGTTTGGCACGTAATTTTATTGGCTATGGCATAGGTGCGATAGCGGGTGTGTTATTTGGGATCTTGATCGCGAGTTCACGCCTTTCGAATTGGTTATTTGCACCGAGCTTTCATGTATTGCGTCAAATTTCGCTGTTTGCATGGTTGCCACTAATTTCGACTTTTTTAGGTGAGGGACATGGCGCCAAAGTGCTGTTTATTACTTTGTCGGTGTTTTACCCCGTGGCGCTACATACCTTTGAAGGCGTGAGCAGTATTTCGCATAAATATCGTGAAGTGGCCGAAGTCTACCAATTTCCCAAGACATACGCGTTTCGTAAATTGATTTTGCCTGGCGCTTCGGCACAGATCTTTGTTGGTTTACAACTTGGGCTGATTTTCGCATGGCTTGCCACCATTGGCTCTGAATTTTTATTGGCGAACTATGGCAATGGTCTGGGCAATATCGTGATTCAAGGGCGTCAGGCTTTTGATGTCGAACTGATTATTTTTGGCATGTTGCTGATAGGAATTGTGGGCGTGTTGCTCAATACGGTACTGACTTGGGTTGAGCGTAAAGTTTTAGCTTGGCAGCAGGTTGGATAGGAGAACATAACAATGAAAAAAATGACAATCCATAACATTCCCCATCTCTGGCGTAGCCTATTTTTAGCTGCCTTGGTCGGTGGCACAGCCTTGGTTGGTTGCAGCACGCAGCAAGTGGATGAACCTCAGCAAATGGCTTTAAAAGAACTACGCTATCAAAGCTATCCGGGACTGGTGTCTTTGCCTGAGTTGGCACAAGACTTGGGCTATTTAGGCGACATTAAACTCAGTTATGTCGGCACAGTACAAGGTGGGCCACAAGATTTACTCACCTTGGTGGCAGGAGATGTTGATTTCGCTGGAGCCTTTAATGGCGCTGTGGTGAAAGTTATTGCCGCGGGTCTAGATGTCGTTCCCGTAGTGGCTTCTTATGGCAGTGATGCTGAACAAAACGTGGGTTTCTACGTGCTAGAAAATAGTCCTATACGTGGCCCACGAGACTTTATTGGCAAGAAAGTCGCAGTGAATGCCTACGGGGCACATTATGACTTTGTGGTGAAAGACTATTTGGCTCGTCATGGCTTAACTGACGATGAAATCCGACAAGTTGAGCTGATTATGTTGCCACCAGTGAGCTCAGAACAAGCTCTACGGAATGGTCAAATTGATATTGCGGTGTTCTCAGGCATTTTGGAAAAACGGGCCTTAAAACATGGTGGTGTACGTAGCATCTTTAAAGATATTGATTTATACGGGCCCTTTACCGCAGGCAGTTTTTCGATGCGTGGAGAGTTTATTCAAGCGCATCCTGAGTTGGCTCGTACTTTTGTCAGTGGCGTGGCCAAAGCTCAGGAATGGCTACACAACACGCCGAAAGAGCAAATCATTGCCCGTATGGAAAGCATTATTGAAAAACGTCAACGCAATGAAAATACAGCACTTATTCCATATTACACAGGCACAGGTGTCCACGAAGTCGGTGGCGTGCAAAAAGATCAAGACTTTGCCCCATGGGTGAGTGCCTTAGAAAAAGAACACAAATTAAAACCAAATCAAATTGAGGTCAGTCGCATCTATAGCAATGAATTTAATCCCTATGCGCAAGACCAAAAATCAAAAGGAATATAACAATGACCAGTGCATTACATTTAGATCACGTGCGTAAGGTATTTCCTGCACAAAACCATGTCGGCAGTAAAAATTATAAGCCTGAATTTGTTGCCGTAGAAAATGTCACTTTGGATATTCAGCCGGGTGAATTTGTTTCAATCGTGGGGCCAAGTGGCTGTGGAAAATCTACATTATTAGACTTAATTGCGGGTTTAACCAAACCGTCTGCAGGGCAGATTTTACTGAGTGGTAAGCAGATTACTCAACCGGGTTTAGACCGTGGCATTGTGTTTCAGCAATATGCGCTCTATCCATGGTTAACCGCACTGGAAAATATTGAATTTGGTCTAGAAGCCAAAGGCGTAGCAAAAAAAGAACGCCGTGAAAAAGCCGAATACTATTTGCAGCTTGTAGGCTTAAGTGGCTTTGAAAAGCATTATCCAAATGAGCTTTCCGGCGGGATGAAGCAGCGGGTTGCGATTGCCCGAAGTTTGGCTTATGAACCAGAAATTTTATTAATGGATGAGCCCTTTGCTGCCCTAGATGCGCAAACCCGAGAAACCTTACAAGCCGAGCTGATCAATATCTGGAAAAGCTCGAAAAAAACCATCGTTTTTATTACTCACAGTATTGATGAAGCAATTTATCTGAGTCAGCGCGTGGCGATTATGACCTCAAGACCGGGGCGAATTAAGGAAGTGATTGAAATTCCGCAAAGCCTGCGCAGCTCCAGTGAAGATGTCCGTTCATTGCCTGAATATGGCCGAATTCGCCATAAAATTTGGTCATTGCTCAGTGAAGAAGTGATTAAAGCGCAAGCCCTCGAAAAACATAAACAGCTTGCACATAACTAAAATATTCAGAGGATTTATTTATGTCATCGACTAAACAAGCCATCAGTTATACGCAATCGTATAACGACATTAAACCCAGACTACAATTCACTTGGTTAAACACGGTCTTTAAACGCACCATTGCCATTGTAGCTTTTTTCTTGCTGTGGGAGATTCTGCCGCGGAGTGGTGTGGTCAATCCGGCTTTTTTACCGCCGTTATCTGTAGTATTGGAAACCACATGGCAGCTATATCAAAGCGGTCAATTAGGCATCCATTTCTTGGCCAGTATAAAGCGTTCAATTATTGGTTTCATTTTGGCCCTAGCGATCGCTATTCCTTTGGGTCTCATCATCGGTTGGTACAAGCTCGTGGCTGAAACCTTAAATCCATTGTTAGAACTGTTTCGAAATACCACAGCACTAGCATTAATGCCGCTGTTCATCTTATTTTTAGGCATTGGTGAAACCTCAAAAATCAGTCTGTTAGTGTATGCATGCACATGGCCGATTTTATTGAACACCATTACAGGCGTACAAACAGTCGATCCTTTACTGATTAAATCGGCACGAACCATGGGCCTAAAACCCTATCAATTGTTCCGAAAAGTGATTCTACCTGCGTCGATTCCGACGATTTTTGTCGGTATCCGTCTGGCAGGGGCGATTTCGATTTTGGCCTTAGTGGCAGTAGAAATGTTTGGTGCCAAAGCAGGTCTGGGATATCTGATTATTTATTCGCAATTTAGCTTTGAAATTCCACAAATGTTTGTGGGCATATTAGTCATTACCCTCGTGGGTTTATCCTTTAACTACTTCTTGATTGGACTAGAAAAATACTTTACAGCATGGAAACGTAACCCTGTGGAATAATCTAGACGAAATGGAAATTAAATAAAAACCTCGGGATATACCGAGGTTTTTTATTGCTGATTTTTTATATTTAAAATAATGCAATGAATAAAGAATGATGTGGATGAATATTTAATTGGAAGTTTTTTTCTGGATTATTATTTTAATGTAGAGAAAATAAAAATATGACTTATTTATAATAAGCCATATTTAATTAGGCGAGTGCGAATCACGTTCCTTGTCACTCCAAGCAAACGAGCCGTATGCACTTGATTGTATTGACAGTGCTGATACGCACTTCGGATAAATTTTTCTTCAATCAGCTCATTAATATTGTCATGCTTAAGTTGATTTGCGGCTTGAAAAATTTGTAAAAAGGTCTGCTCAAGTAACTGTCCAGCATCTTGAATATCTTTGATGTTGGCTACAGCAGAGGTGGCATTTTGTAAGTTAAAAGGTTCTGCACGCGAAAACGACGATGCACTTTGAATACTCGAAAAACTAATATCTTCTGGTTCAATCACACCTTTTTCACTGACTAAAATCGCATGTTGAATGGTATTTTCTAATTCGCGAATATTTCCCGGCCAGCTATGTAAATGGAGTTTCTTGAGCGCCAATGGGCTGAGGCGTAATGGTGTGTCATGTGGGTTGGTTTGATAGACCTGAATGAAGTGTTTAACCAAAGGCAAAATGTCACCACGACGCTCTGAGAGACGTGGAATGCGTAGCAACGCCACATGTAAGCGGTAGAATAAATCTTCCCTGAAACGCCCGTCCTGTACGGCATGCTCTAAATCGACATTGGTTGCGGCTATGATTCGGACATTAATTGGAATGGATTTGAGTGAGCCGACTCGAACGATCTCTCTTTCTTGTAAAACACGGAGTAATTTGACTTGCATAGGCAAGGACAGGTCACCAATTTCATCTAAAAATAAGGTGCCATTATGGGCTGCTTCAAACCAACCGACACGGCTATTAATTGCCCCTGTAAAGGCTCCTTTTTCATGTCCAAATAATTCGCTTTCGACTAATGACTCGGTAAAGGCACCACAGTTCACTGCGATAAATGGACCTTTGGCACGATGGCTCAATTGGTGGATTTGGCGTGCAACCAATTCTTTACCTGTGCCTGTATCACCAATGATGAGTGCATTGGCCTCACTTGGTGCAATTTGTTCAATTCGAGACAACAACGCTTGCGATAACGGATCTGCAAAGACCGTTGCTGTTGCCCGTTTATGTTTCAGTGCAGAGGGCACTGCAGGGTGGGTCAAAATAGACATATCGTTTCTTATAGTTGTTGAAAATGCAGATCATGATGAAAGATTTAAAAATAAAAGATAAATAATAATTCGATATTTAAATATCAGTTTCACCGATAAATTCATGCGTGGATTATTTATCTGATTTTAAGATAAATAAAATCGGGATAACTAAAGGATAAATCAAGATATAGCAAGTGATTGAACTGTTTTATAGTAAAGCTCTCTTAATAACAAAAGGCATAATTAAAATGGCGATTACTTCAGTAAATGTGCGAAACCAATTCAAAGGCGTGATTAATGAAATCGTAGAGGGTCCTGTGGTTTCAGAAATTGATGTGGAAACCAAAGCGGGCTTTTTTACGTCCGTGATCACGACGCGTTCGGTGAAGGATTTAGACTTAAAAGTAGGTTCAGAGGTAGTGGTGTTAATTAAATCGACGGAAGTGTCACTGGCTAAACTCTAAGGTTTAGTCCAGCAAAGTTTGTCAGCACAAATAGAGAATAATGATATGAGCGTAGAACAAGCTGGTTCGGTTTCTATTCAGCAGCTAACGAAACATTATCCCACACAAAAGCAAGAAGACTTAACCGTACTTGAGGACATTAACCTGAATATTCAGCCGGGTGAGTTCATCAGTATTGTGGGAAGTAGTGGCTGCGGAAAATCCACATTATTACGGTTGTTGGTTGGTCTAGAGCGTCAGTTTCAGGGCCAGATTTTGGTTGATGGTCAGCCTATACAGGGCACGAGTTTGGAACGTGGTATCGTGTTTCAAGATCATCGCCTGTTTCCATGGTTGACGGTAAGAGAAAATGTACGGATTGCCTTGCATAAAAGTCAGTTTAGTCGTGCAGAAGAAGATGTATTGATTGATGAGCATCTGGAGTTGGTCAAATTAACCCAATTTAAAGATGCTTATCCTTCGCAGTTGTCTGGTGGGATGAATCAACGTGTGGCGATTGCCCGGAGTTTGGTGAATCGACCACAGATTTTACTGCTTGATGAACCCTTTGGCGCACTCGATGCATTGACGCGGCAAAATTTACAGGATGAATTACAGCGAATATGGCAAAGTGAAAAAATCACCATGATTATTGTCACCCATGATGTCGAAGAAGCGGTATTTTTGGGTGATCGGGTAGTGGTCATGCAGCCACATCCGGGACGAATTAAACGTATTGTAGATATTCATTTAGCCCATCCGCGTAAACGCGAAGATGTCCGTCTGATCAATATTAAAAATGACATTTTGACTGACTTTAGTGATCCAGTAAAAGATCAGTTGCTTGAACCTTTATCTCACCGATTTGCCGATTATAAATTTGCATGGTAAGTCTGAATTGACCATCACCTAAACTTTTCAAAGCCCTGAATTCAGGGCTTTTTTTAGGCTTATCAAATATAGGTCAGTATGATCATCGCTTAAGTTGGATCAATATCAGTCCATAAAAATGCCCCTGTTGAGGCATTTGTTTTTCAGTTTTATTAAACGTTGGTTTATGAGGCTTGGGAGGTATGTCTTTTTTCTAAAACATATTGGTTTTCAGGTCGTTTTAAACCTAAGTTTTCTCGTAAGGTCTTGCCTTCATAAGCCGTTCGGAATAGACCACGACGTTGCAGTTCAGGAACGATGAGATCGACAAAGTCATTTAACCCCGCAGGTGTTGTTGGCGGTAGGATATTAAAACCATCGGCAGCGTCATTCTCAAACCATTCCTGCAGTTGGTCTACGACTTGTTCAGGCGTGCCGATCAAGGTCCAATGTCCACGGGCTGAAGCGATATATTGATAGAGCTGACGAATACTAAAATTGTGCTTCCGGGCAATATCAATCATCATCTGCTGACGACTGGAGAAATTAATGTCTGCATCTTCTATTTTCGGGAAAGGGGCATCTAGATCAAATTTGGCCAGATTAATGCCACCTGCCAAAGCAGACAATAAACTTAAACCCACTTCTGGGTGAATTAAACTATTTAAAAAGTCATATTTTTCTTGGGCTTCTTGTGCTGTCTTGGCAACAAAAATCGAAACCCCCGGCATAATTTTCAGGTCATCTGCATGGCGGCCATATTTCACTAAGCGGTTTTTGACATCACGATAAAAGGCTTGCGCATCTGCTAAGTTCTGCTGTGCTGTAAAAATCACTTCGGCATATTTGGCGGCCAGTTCACGACCATCTTCAGACTGTCCCGCTTGTACAATCACGGGATAGCCTTGCGGTGGGCGAGAGACGTTGAGAGCACCCAGTACCTGATAGTATTGGCCCTGATGATTGGGCTGATGTTGTTTTCGGGCATCAAAAAATTGCCCAGTTTCTTTGTTGTAATGGAAGGTATCATCCTCCCATGAGTCCCAAAGTTTTTGAGTCACCTCAATAAATTCATCGGCACGTTCGTAACGCTCTTTGGGTTCAGGGTGCTGCTGAATGTTAAAGTTTTTTGCGGCATCGGCAGAGGCTGTCGTTACCACATTCCACGCAGCACGACCTTTAGAAATATGATCTAAAGAAGCGAATTTTCGCGCCAAAATGTAGGGGTCTTCATAAGTCGTGGACGCTGTGGCAATAAAGCCAATATTTTGCGTCACAGTAGACAGGGCTGCAAACAATGTGACGGGTTCAAAGCCGACGCCTTTATCGCCCAAACCTTTCTCACCTTCGACAGCAGAACTCCAACGGACAGACAGACCATCGGCAAGAAAGTAGGCATCAAATAGACCACGTTCTGCGGTTTTTGCCAGTTCAATTGCATAATCAATATTGAGATGATCTTGTGGGCGAGATTCTGGGTGGCGCCAACCCGCGACATGCTGTGAGGTGGTTGGAATAAAAGCCCCAAGCTTTATTTGACGTTTAGACATAAAAAATTTCTCATCCCAATTATTCTTAAAAGATAAAAGGGATAAGAACAAAATCTATGCCAAACCGTAATTGTTTGAAAATATGCAATTTTTAATTTTAATTGGTTCTAGGTGTAGATAAATCAACAGGATATAAAACCAAATGTTGAAAAATAAACAGCAGTTTAACGGCAAACTTTATGCATGGATCCGTACAAGATTTTCCATATTGAGATGCAAAGCTGCGGATTGGCATTGAACGCTATTAGCGAGCCTTATAGCAATACTTTGATGGCTTTTCGTCTCCATACCAGTTGGTAATACAGCCCTTGTAAAATACATAAGCTGACAAAAGCCAAAGCATAGGCATACCAAATGCCTTTTAAGCCCCACCATTCACTGAATAGGTAGGCACACGGCACTTCAATGCAAATAATCGCCATAATATTAATAATCATCGGCACGGTCACCGTTCCGCTAGCCCGCATAATGGAAGCAAAAATAGCACTGGCACCAAAAAATAAAATCGACCAAAGCACAATGAACAGCAATTCTTGACCGAGAACCACAACTTCAGGATCTGTAATAAATAGCGCCATTAAATATTTAGAGAATAAATAGCCCAATGCCACCAAGATGCCAGTAATAATGAAATTCATCCCGATGGCCGTACGTTTCACGCGATTAATTAGTTCAGATTGACCCGAACCGATGGCTTGTGCGGCAAAAATAGAAGCTGCAATCGCGATGGACAAGGCCGGGAATTGGATATAGTTCAAAACCTGATTGACCGCGCCATATGCAGCAGTGGCATCAGCACCATGGCGGTTAACTAAACCGACAATCACGAGACCGGCCACAGAGGTCGTGACCATCTGTATACCCGTAGGAATGCCTAGTTTTAAGATAATTTTGCTGAGATCATGTTGATGGCGAATATGACGAATCAACTCGAAGTCGAGTTTGAGCGGGTGATCTTTCTTTTTTAAATAGAAATATAAAAATACCAAGGCAATTAAAAAGCCGATATGACTGGCAATGGCAGGGGCAATAATACCTAAACTTGGAAATCCAAATTTTCCGGCAATCAGCACGGGTGTAATGATCAGCCCTGAACCAATGGTCATACCTGACGCAATCAGCGGTGTTGTACTGTCACCGACCCCACGCAAAATCGAGGTGTAAATAATATAAATAAAGAGTAGTGGACTACCCGCAAGCATCCATTGCACATAAGGCAAAGATAAATGCATCACGTCAGGGGCTGTGCCTAAGGCCAATAAAATGGGCTTGGCAAATATAACCCCTAAAAAGGCAATAATGCTGCCACCAATCAAGGTCATAAAAAGGGTGGAACCCACCACAGTACGAACTTTTTCAAGATTCTGCGCGCCCCAAGCTTGCCCCACCAACACGGTTGCACCTGCCGAGAGTCCAATCACAAAAGCCATTAAACAGAACAAGATCGGGAAAAATACCGCAACGGCTGCAATGGCATGCACCCCAAGCATCTGACCGACAAAAACGGTGTTAATGGTCCCAGATAAATTCTGCAAAATATTGGTGGCGATCAAAGGCACCAGAAAAACTAAAAACGTTTTCCATAAATTTTGCTGAGTAACGAGGGACTGTTGTTTTGACATGCTCAGGTCCTAGACGCGGCTTTTTATGATTTTAAGTTACTGATAACACTATCATGTTGGCATTCAAAAAAGCCTTAGTTTTTGAGTAACCAAGGCTTCATTATTTCTACATGTCTGTTTTAAAAAAACGTTTGGGCAGATACGGCTTTAAACCGCGGAGAGAATCTCTGCAGCTTGATCTAAGGTGGCATCTTGTTTGGCAAAACAGAAGCGTAATAATCGTAAATTTTCCGGCGGTTTTTGATAGAACACTGAGACAGGAATCGCCACGATTTTATGTTGCTCTGCCAACAACTGACACATTTCCACATCGCTTAAATCTGGGCGTATGGCACTGTAATCAAGGTTTTGGAAATAGGTACCTGCGGACGGAATCAACTCAAATTTAGAGTGGCTTAAGCCCGCATTGAAACGGTCACGCTTGGCTTGGTAAAAATCGGCCAATTCAGCAATGTGCTCAGGATGTTCTGCCATAAAGTTAGCCAATGCCATTTGTACGGGCGTAACACCGCAGAAATTTGCAAATTGATAGATTTGGCGAAACACTTGCATCAAGGCTGGCGCTGCAATGCAATAACCAGTTTTCCACCCTGTGACATGAAAAGTTTTACCAAATGAACCCACGACAAAACTACGTTCACGCAGCTCAGGAAATGACAAAGCAGATAGATGCTGACGACCATCAAAAATTAAATGCTCATAGACCTCATCCGACAGCACAATAATATTTTTATCTCGAATCAGTTCGATCAAGTTGAGCCAGTCCTCACGATCCCAAATAGCACCTGTTGGATTATGCGGTGTATTGACAATAATCATCCGGGTTTTATGGTTAATCGCAGCGGCAACACGATTCCAATCCACAGTAAAATGGGGCGTCTCTAAGGCAATGTGAATGGGATGAGCCCCAACCAATTTTACACTGGGCGCATAACTGTCATAGCTCGGATCAAAAATAATCACTTCGTCACCCGCATGAACCACGGCTTGAATGGCACTAAAAATACCAATGGTTGCACCCGGGGTAATGGTCACTTCGGTGTGAGGGTCAATATTTAATTGGTCTCGATGGGCAAACAGTTGGACCAATTGCTCACGTAAATGCATCAGTCCATCGCCGGGTGCATATTGGTTAAAACCCTGTTGCGTCGCATCACTTAGCGCATTTAACAGCGCTGGAGGTGCAGGAAAATCAGGAAAACCTTGAGATAAATTCAGTGCATTTAGACGCTGCGCCATTGCGCTCATGACGCTAAAAATAGTCACACCTTGTGCAGGCAGTTTGGATTCAATTGTGATCATGGAGCTTAAAATTTTTAATAGGTTGCATTTTGAGTGTAGCAGCATCTCAGCGGCTGCGAAAAGTTAGATCAGCAAAATTGATCCAGTATTGACGTTCCTATTCTCTTGAATCCTAAAGTGATGCAAAAGCCAAAAAGAAGAATTCAACAATTTACTTACAAAACAAGGTGGACGAAAAAATAATCATTTTCTAAAATACGAAGTTTATAAAAAATATTTTCCTTATAACAATGCTTAAAAATATTCACGCCATGGTGGAAAACTTTGGCTTTAGCGTACAGAAACGTGCGCTACATATTCATTTTTCAAATGAATCATTAAACACAGAAGTTTTTATTCAACGGATTGAGGGTCAACACCGTATCAATCAAGGCTTTCGTGCGGAAATTATTTGTCTCTCGACCAATGCTCATCTGGCTTTAAAGCAGTTTATCGGTGGCCGAGTGGCTGTCGATCAAGTGACAGATTTGGGACAACTCAGTCGCCTGACTGGTGTAATTACGGGGGCTAGCCAAGGTCAAAGTGATGGTGCACTGACCGTTTATAAACTGGTGATTGAGGATGCCACAGCGCTCTGGCATAAGCGTCGTAACAGCCGTGTCTTTATGAATAAATCGGTACGGGAGATGACCGAGATTATTTTTAGTGAATGGCAGAAAAAAAGCACATTATTTGCCGCGAGCTTGAGCCTCAACATGGATGGATTGACTCGAAACTATGATGTTCGACCATTTACTATGCAAGCCAATGAGAGTGACTACGAATTTCTGACTCGACTGTGGCGCAGTGAAGGGATCAATTGGTTAATTGATGAAGCGGAGTTATTTGTCGCATTTTCGGCTGCACCGATGCAAGCACAGAGGCTGCGTTTAATTGATACGAATCAGGCTTATAGTGCTTTAGAGCGGAAAAAAATTCGCTTTCATCGGAGTCATGCCACGGAACGTTTGGACACGATTACCAGTTTTGTGGCAGAACGCTTTTTACAATCGACCACGATTCAAACGCAGCGTTGGCAAGCTCAACAATTGGCACAAGACCAAAGTAATCCGCTCTTAAGTGCCCATGCACAGAGTGAGCAACAGCATAATGAAACCTTAAGTTTAGAGCAGGCGTGGACCGTAAGTTCGGCTTGGACAACTGACCTTAAAGGTGCAGATCAGGCGACCACTTCAAATACACAGCAATTGGATCAGTTGAATCGGCAACTCAATCAATATCAGGAATTACAAGCCAAATATTTTACCGCCAGCAGTAGCGTAAGGGATGCACAAGTTGGGTATTGGTTTGAATTAGAAAATCATCCTGAAATCGATCAACATCAAACGACAGATCGTGAATTTCTCATATTGGGCAAAGCATTTTATAACCAGAATAATTTACCCAAAGATATTTTGGTTCAATTAGAAAAGTTACTTGCGGCGAGCCGTTGGCTATCTTTAGGGGATGAACGGCAGGCCAATGAGTTGTATGTGGTCCGTCGGCAAATTTCCGTGGTGCCTGAATATGATCCTTTATTACACCGGCCACCTGCGTTTCCACAGCGGGCTAAAGTGGTCGGTCCAGAAGGTGAAAGTATTTATGTCGATGCTTGGGGGCGTATCAAAGTTCGTTTTACGTTTACCCGTAGCGATGACCACAGTCATGATGGCGGAGCAGGGAGTAATGATAATGACAGTGACTCGGCTTGGGTTGATGTACTGACCCCATGGGCAGGTGAAGGTTATGGCGCACGTTTTCATCCTCGTATTGGCGAGATCGTGGTCATCGACTTTTTTGAGGGCGATGTGGATCGACCCTTTGTAGTAGGACGAATACATGAGGCTGAGCGCTCTCAGACCATGTTTGATCTCAAAGGTCAGCTTCCTGAAACCAAAAAGCTCAGTGGTATCCGTTCGCAGGAAGTTGCGGGAGCAGGCTTTAACCAACTACGCTTTGATGACACGACGGGGCAGATCAGTACCCAATTACAGAGTAGTCATGGAAATAGCCAGTTAAATTTAGGAAACCTTAGTCACTCAAAAGAAAACGATACAAGTGAAGGTAGAGGCGCTGGGTTTGAATTAAGGAGTGATTTAGCTGGTGCAATACGCAGTAAAGGGCTATATATATCTACATATGAACAACCCAAAGCTGAAAAAAATCAATTAGAAATTAAAGATGCAATTGATCAACTTTCTGAAAGTTTATCAGAGATGCAAATACTTTCTGAGTATGCTGAAAAGCAAAAGGCTGAGCCTGCTGATATGCTTCAAAATATTGAAATTTATATAAAAAAAATTGAAGAGCAATGGCTTGAATTAAATGCAATGAAAGAAGCTTTTATGTTGATAGCTTCACCTGAAAGTATAGGAATGCTTGCAGGGAAAAATATTCATCTAAATGCATTAGATAGTTTAACAATCGGTAGCGGAAAATCAATAAACTTAAGTAGTAGTGAAAATCTTATTTTAAATGCTAAAAAGAAAGCTAGTTTTTTTGTTGGTGAAGATGATTTAAAAGTTTATACAGCCAAAGGAAAGATGGATGTACAAGTCCAAGATAATACGATGGATTTATCCTCAAGGTTGGACTTAACCATTACATCTTCTGAAGGGAAAGTGGAAATAAACAGCCCAAATGAAATAGTTTTGAAGGCAAAAAACAGTGCTATTAAAATTGATGGTAATGGAGTCACTATTATTACTCCTCAAACATTTACATCAAAAGCAAGTCAACATATTTTCACAACGGGTGTATCTGTAACTCCTAAATTGCCAATTTTTCCAAATAATATTTGTTGGGAATGTCTTGCTCGTAGATCCTCTCAAAGAGGTGCATTTGTAAATAAAGGGGACGGGTTGTAAATGATAGATAATCAAATTAATATTTTATTTAAGACATTTGAAAAATATCCTTTAGAAGATATAGGGTTAAATATATATGCACTTGCAGATGCAGCACAAGACAAGAAGTTTTTAACTAAATTAAATAATTTAAGAATGAAATGTTTATTAAAGGAAGCAAGTGGTGATAAAGCGCGAGAAATCTCTCCTCATTTAATTACATTACCAAAAGACTTTGAAAGTATAGAGTGGAGTTGGATTTCAAAAAATATTTCAGGTACTCCTAAAATGACAATTATAATTAGTAAACTTTCTTTTGAGGAGTTATATGATCATTTACGTAGTTTCCTGGAGGTTAAATTTGAAGGTGGGCTTGAAATGATACTAGCTTTTTGGGATCCATTAATACTGGCAACATTAATTGGTAATGAGAAAGATAAAACTTTATATGTTAATGGACCAGTATTTGATTGTGAGCAAGCTTCAGTTTTATTGGAACCTATTCAAAGTTGGTGGTACTGGGATAGATTAGGCAAGTTACAGGTTTTATTTGGTTTAAATAATGTTTATAACGATTTTAAAGAAAACAAAACCCCCCCATTAGTTTTTACCTCTGATCAGGAAGAATTAATGGTTGAAGCAACCTTTCCTGATAATATAATCTATTATCTGAAATTAAATAACTCTTTCTTAATAAAAGATATCCCTGAAATTGAATTATATGATTTTGTTACTTGTTCAATTCCTGAGGCTAGATTGTATGGATTAAGTGGTACAAGAGATATTTTAAACTTTATTTGTATGAAAATAATTTATGGAAATGATTACTTAAATAATTTAAAAGTTAATGAGGTTCTAAATCTATTAAAAGATAAAAAAATAGATATGGATGAAGCAATGAAATTGTTAGTTATTAAGGCTAGTTAGTATAAATATTTAGGAGAGAATAGTGAATATTTTTAAAATAATAATTTTACCTGTTAGTTTGGCTTTAAGCACTATAGGGTGTGCTGGAGTAAAGACTTCTTATATGATGGCTACTACTTCATTTAATTATAGTCCTCATTATTCCGATTATATGTTGAAAGTAAATGGAGAGGAAATAGGAGGAGGGTTTGGTAAGGCAATTTCTACAAATAAAATTCATGTTGGTAAACAAGAAATAGTATGGGGTGAGACTAATAGTGAAAATATCCACTTTTCTAAAAATGAAATTTTTCTTAATAAAGCTGAATTAAGGAATAAAAAATATCTTGCTGCTCATATTTACCCAGATGATACTGTTGAAATAATTACATCTAATAATTTACCAGTACCGACAGAAAAAGGCTTGAAATGGTTAAATAAACTAAAAAATAATAATTAAGCGAGATTTAAAATGTCTGAAATAAATCGTGTAATTGAAACAAATAGTGATGTTCCAAATAATGAACCTACTGCTAAACAAGATTGTAGCGATGTAGTACATATTTCAGTTTTCTTCGACGGGACTGGAAATAACAAGGACAAGGACAGTGATAAAAAGAAATGGTCTAATCCAGCACGACTATGGCGAAATGCTCGTACATTCATTGATAGTCAAAAGGGAGATTGCTCGAATTATGCGATTTATGCTTCTGGTGTTGGTACTCGTTTTAACGCCGACTTAAATTTTTTTCAACGTGCTATTTCGGTACTTCAAGATCATTTGGGTTTAGGTGCAGGTTTAGGGTTAGGTGGGGCTAGGCGTTTAGATTATAGCGAAGAGCAGTTAAACGATGCACTTAAGCAAGTCATGATTTTTAATGCACAGAAAGCTGAGATTGATGTTAGTAAATATGTTAATGAGAAAAAAGATTATAGTTTTGCTGAAATAGCTAAAAGTTTGGATGAGCATCGTTTAATAAAAAAAATTAATATTTCCACCTTTGGATTTTCTCGAGGAGCTGCTTTAGCAAGGGCATTTACAAATCAGTTTATGTGGCAGTGCGAATCCAGTTGTGATGGTTTAACCTATGGAACAGGTAAATATCCCATTGAGTTTAAATTTATGGGTATATTCGATACTGTTGCATCTTTTGGTTTGCCTGCAGCAAATTTAAACAATAATATTACATTTAAAGGCCGTGATATGGTAATTGATGAGCGCGTAAAAATGTGTGTTCATCATGTGGCTGGTAATGAATTGCGTTTTGCATTTCCTGTTGATTTAATACATAAAAAAAATGGTGAAATATCTAACTCTAATTGGAAAGAGTTGGTATACCCAGGTATGCATTCTGATGTGGGTGGTGGCTATACGCCAGGTAGCCAAAATGTAAATGATAACTTTGCTAGAATTCCGTTAAAAGACATGCTTCAAGAGGCAACAAATGCTGGTGTAAGAATGCTGAGTTATGAGGAGTTAGAGAAAGATCATAGCCAACTTTTTGAACAGCAATTTGAAATTAAAGAAGAAACGCAAAGATTATATAATGCAGTAAAAGATAAAATATCTAATGCTGGAAGTATTGAAGAGCAGATTATTTCATTTATGAAAGTTTATTACAGTGCTTATGGCACCTTATCTAGAAATAATGTGGATTCTGTTAGTGAAAATGCGAGAAAAGGCATAGGTAATAAAGTAAAAGATACTTTGATGTTTTGGAGTCCTCGAGACATGGCTACAGAAATGGACCGGTTGCAGGCATTAAGAAATGGTGCTGGAATATTTAAGGTGACCTCACCCGTATCTGAAAGTTATGAATATCTAATTAATATGGAAAACTGGATTTTAGAGAGTTGGAATGAACCTGCTCATGAAGATGTAACAAAATTTTATTCTGACTTTGTGCATGATTCTAAATATGGTTTTTTATTCAATGCTGAACCATTTAGTTATTTTAGACAAAGAACTGTATATGAATCACGTAGAAGTGATCAAGGTAAAGAAATAGATAAAAAGCTTAGTGAAGAAAAAGCCGTTTGTGAAATTAATGCTGATGATATTCCTCAAGAGGAATTTATTGATTCATATGAATCTGCTGTTGCTAGTAATTATGAAATAGCGTCATGAATGTATAAACATATAATAAATGAAGCCGACACTCGTCGGCTTTTTCTACTTTACCCTTCTAAAACTTCTTCCAACAGCTCTTCACTTGGTGCAAAGTAATACGCTCCGTCCATTGGCGTAACAAAGTGAAGTAAGCGGTCATGAATGCCGTCACCACTGGTGCCAAACATACGAACCAACATACTGTCGATAATGCTGAGATCTTTGGTATAAGCAATAAAGAACAAACCTTGGTCACCGCGGCCATCGCCATAAGGCAATGAATGACGCAAAATTGCGAGTTCTTCACCCTCACCATCTTCAACAACGGTACGTGATATATGTGAGTTTTCAGGTTGTTCGTCTTCGTTCAACTCAATCGATTCAAGTTTGGTACGCCCAATTACATGTTCCTGAGCATCTACCTTTAACTTTTTCCATTTATCTAAGTTGTGTGCATATCGCTGCGCAAACACAAAAGAACCATCTGCAAAAATGCCTGCTTCTTCAGAAAGTAAAGCTGTTTCAGCGCGGTCATCTGGAAATTGAGGGTTTTCAGTACCATCAATAAAGCCAGTTAAGTCACGGCCATCGAAATTACGGAAGCAAACACGCTCATCTAAAACCTCCACTTTATCTTGAATGCCATCAAAGAAAGCTTGGCTTAAAGCAAAGCAAATATCTGTACGCTGTGCTGCAATGTGAATCAGTACATCTGCTGGGGCTACAGGCATGTTAAATGAACCTTGAATTGGATCAAGTTGTTTAAAGCCTGCCGGAGCTTGACTGTAAAGTTGTGCCCAAAGTTCAGGTCCAAAAGCCACAGCTGTTTTAATCTGTGCATTAGGATGTTGGGTAATTAGACGATCACGAGTGCTAAATAAGTCTTCAAGTTGTTCTTTTAATTCGCTAATCGTTAAATCTTTTAAACGTAAAACAATAAAACGAGCATGATCTGAGGGTAATGGCAAAATTACAGATTGAGCAGACATTCATGGCTCCTAAAAATTATAATTTCTGAGTGGCTGTGTATATTGTGCCTTAAGCAGCGCTGAGAGTGTAGCCTTCATTTGGCCTTTTAGCGTGCATTATTGTCATGAAAATAGAGTAAATGTCATATAATACAGACCCATTTCAAACTTGAGCTAATGATGTCCTATCAAATCTGGATTGCATACATGTTGGCATGTTGGGTAATTAGTGTTTCCCCAGGTGCAGGTGCAATTGCGTCTATGTCGAGTGGTTTGAATTATGGGTTTAAGCATGGGTATTGGAATGCAATCGGCCTGCAATTGGCACTTTTGGTTCAGATCGCCATTGTTGCAGCTGGGGCAGGGGTCTTATTTGCGACGACACCATGGGCTTTTCTGATCGTGAAATGGTTTGGAGTGGGATATTTATTGTATCTGGCTTATTTACAGTGGACAGCGCCAACTGAGTCAATTGAAATCCAACAAGATTTACCAAATAAATCACGTTTAAAATTAGTTGTACATGGCTTTTTGGTCAATATGAGCAACCCTAAAGCGATTGTATTTTTGTTGGCGGTTTTGCCGCAGTTTTTAGATTTATCCAAACCCCAATGGATTCAATATGTCATCATGGCTGCAACAATGATTAGCATTGATCTGATTGTCATGGCGGGGTATACCGGTCTCGCTGCAAAAGTACTGCGATTATTAAAATCACCCAAACAACAAAAATATTTGAATCGAACCTTTGCGGTATTATTTGCTTGTGCTGCGAGTTTATTGAGTTTGGTGCATCAATAAATCCAGTTAGATGATTCTGAGCATCGTATTTGACGTGCAAAAAAAAGCCATGCAACTGCATGGCTTTTTTATTTTGATATGTGGCGAATTGAGCAATGAACGTTGCTACTTAAGCCACTTTCTTAAATTTTTGCATAATAAAAATCAGGGCAAAGAGCAGCGCCATGGTTAATACAATAGTCAGTCCTGTAGAGGTGTTTAAACCAGCACTTGACCATAACCCCACGGTCACACCGACTTGGGCAATGATGAAAGACCACAGCACCATTTGTTTCGGGGAATTTGCCAATAAACGAGCGGTTAATGCAGGAATCACTAACAATGCACCCATCAGCAATGAGCCGACAGCACGTAAAGCCAATACGGTAAATAATGCCAGTAATAACATAAAAATCAGACGTTGCCATTTAGCGCTGACACCTTCACTGACCGCAATATCGGGGTCAATGGCAATCTGAATCTGCGATTGCCAACTTTTATACAGCACGGTCAGTGCCACAATGATCACCACTGTAAAGACAGGCAAATCTGACCAAGAAATGGTGAGTAAATCACCAAATAAATAGCTGAGTAATTCAGGTTTTAAGCTGGGCAAACGTTGTATGAAGAGTAAGCCAGAGCACAGGAGTGTTGCTGAACATAGCGCGAGCAAGGCGTCATTGGGCAAGCGAGGGTCGTGTAACACCCATAAGATTGCAACCAATAAGAGCGCAATCAATGTAACGCCTGTCCAAAGCGGTAAACTCATCGCACCGGCAATGGCGACACCGAGTAAAGTGCCATGTGCCATGGTGTCCGCAAAAAATGACATGCGACGCCATAACATTAAACAGCCAAGCGGCGCAGTCAGGAACACCAGCAAAGTGCCCATGATCCATGCTGGCAAAAGGAGTTGTAGCCATTCCATCATGGATTATGCTTCCGGTTCAGGGTGAATATGGGGACGAGAGTCATGCTGGCAAGGCGTTGCACTATCGCCATGCGCACAGTGATCGTGATGGTGTTGATAGAACACACGATTTGTTCCAAAGATCGCTTGATATTCAGGATGTTGCTGTACATTTTCAGGCAAGCCACTGCAACAAATATGTTTGTTCAGGCAAACCACACGGTGCGTGCCTTGCATGACCCACTGTAAATCATGAGAAACCATCAAAACTGCACAGCCATATTTTTCTGGCAAGCTACGCACGTAGTCATACAGTTCCGCTTCAGACTGGATATCCAGACCTTGCATAGGTTCATCCAGAACCAATACATTCGGTTGACGCAATAATGCCCGTGCAATCAATACACGTTGACGTTCGCCGCCCGACAATTGCTGAACTTTAGATTGTTGTAACTTGGCAATGCCTGTATCACGAATAATTTCTTGCTTAATGCTGGCATCACATTTTTCTAGTGCCAATAAATCACACACACGTAGTGGTAAGCTGTGTGATGGATTAAATTTTTGTGGCACATATGAAAATTTTAATTTTTGTGTGCTGATCACTTTGCCAGATACAGGTTTTACAATACCCAACAACACTTTGATTAGCGTGGATTTGCCTGCACCATTGGGACCGATTAAGGTGACAATTTCTTTTTCGTGTAAGGCGAAATCTACATTTTTTAAAATGTCACGTTCATCGATTCGGACATGAACATGCTCTAAAGCCACAATGGGCTTCACATTTAGTGTTTGCTGCGGCACTGCTGACAGATCCCTGAAATTTCAATAATACTGTGATGTGCAGTAAAGCCATCGGATGCAGATAATTCATCGAGTTGCGCCATCAAGCCTTGAGCAGATGCTTCTTTGACTATTTTACAGTCTGTGCAAATCAGAAATGCTGCTTGATGTCCTTCGCGCGGATGGCAACATGGGATGTAAGCATTAATCGACGTTAGACGATGAATCAAACCTTTTTCAAGCAGAAAATCCAGCGTACGGTACACTGTCGGTGGAGCTGCAGGTCGGTCAGACTCACTTTTGATTTTAGCCAAAAGGTCATAAGCGCCCATTGGTCCCGTTGCATTTAAGATCAGTTCCAATACTTCTTTACGCAAGGGCGTAAGTCGAGCACCCGTCGCACTACAGAGACTCTCAGCTTCAGCAAGGCGCTGTTCGACATTATGATGATCGTGTACACCATGCAAAGCATTATGATGTTCGTGTGAACATGCGCTCATAGCCAACCTCGAGTACGAAACTGTATAAAGAAAAAGACTTTAAATCTTAACATGAAGCGTAAGGACTTACGAACAGACGTAGGTTTTTTTACGATTTTGTTATATTATAACACTATTCATTTTATGGTGCTCTCTCCCCATGTCCCGTGTATTTCTTTTTTGTAGTTTGGCTTTATTCAGTGTAATGAGCTGGGCGCAAGGTCTCGTTGTTTCTACACAACCGATTTATCTAATCGCGAAGGATGTACTCAAGGGCGTAGAGCAGCCAAAACTACTGCTTGACCATCAATCTGGACATGATGTGAGTTTGACGCCTGCGCACCGTAAAACCGTGCAAGATGCCAATCTCGTTTTATGGCTAGGCCAAGCGCATGAAGCGCCATTGGCAAAAATGTTGGGTGAAAGTGGCAAAAGTATTGCTATTTTAGACTCAGGCATTATCAGTGCTTTGCCATTACGGGATGTCCGTGGCAATGCATTAAAAGGCACAATCGATACCCATGTTTGGCTTGAACCTAACAATGCAGTTCGAATCGGCTTTTTTATTGCTGCTTTACGTTCACAACAGTTTCCAGAACATCGTGAAAAATATTGGGCTAATGCGCGTGCATTTGCGCAGAAACTCTTGATCACAGCCCAAAAAACAGATGTGTCGAGCCGTGCTCAGCCTTACTGGTCTTACCACGATGCCTATCAATATCTTGAGCGCTCACTGAATTTGAAATTTACCGGTGCGTTGACAGATGATCCACATGTCGCGCCGACATTGGCACAAATCAAATACTTGAAAGACCATCGCGCGCAGCCAAAAATATGCTTACTTGCAGAAGCACATGCCAGTCAAAATCAGTATCAAAAGCTGGGTGGCATCGTCTTTCAGCCGGTGGACGAAACCATGAGTGGGGCAGGGGATTTTGTAACAGCATGGAAGATGTTGGCTGATAAAACCCTTAAGTGCACACTAAATGCGCGAAAGTAATGTAAAAAACAAACAACTATTGATTAGTTTGAAAGCAGTTTACCAATTTAAAAAAACACGACTAAGGTCGGGAAAAGATTGCAAGTTAAGGGGTGTAACTCTATAATGCCTGCGATTAAAAATAATCATCAGTTAAACTTGTCAAGCAGAATTGCTGTGAGTGAACAAAAATGAGTCGAACTAGTCGCATGATTGATCGACGATTAGCGAAAGCTTTAGTCATCTTACAAGCAGTAATGATTCCTGTTTCAGCCCTGATTGGTTGGGTCCTTAAAGACACAATCACAGCATATAGTGCAGCTTTGGGTGCGTTGGTATGCTGGCTAGCAAGTAGCTACTTTTCATGGCAGTCGTTTCGTGCGGCTGGTGCCCGTGCCTCTAAACAGGTGCTGTCAAACATGTATCGTGGCTTAATGGGCAAGTTTGCAATCGTGATTGTTGGATTCATTTTGATTTTGATCAATGTCAAACCGTTGTCAGCGGTGGCATTGTTTTGTGGTTTTATGCTCGTACAAAGTATGTCGTGGGTCGCTCCTTTTTGGGCAACACGCTTAAAAAAACGAGTATAAACACAACAAAAAATTGAAAAGTTTTTTGGAGAGTAACGAGATATCAGGCAGCACGCGATATTCGTTTTCTCTATTAGTTTTGACATTGACCAGGTGTGATTTATGGCTGCTGAAGAACATGCCCTTACTTCGACCGAGTACATTCAGCATCACTTGACTAACTTGACCTATGGCAAAATGCCAGATGGTACTTGGAAGTTAGCTGAGACTGCTAAAGAAGCTCAAGAGATGGGGTTCACTGCTATTCACTTGGATTCAATGGGTTGGTCTATTGGCCTTGGTATAGTTTTCTGTTTGTTGTTCTGGGTTGTAGCGAAAGCTGCAAACTCTGGTGTTCCGACCAAGTTCCAGTCTGCAATCGAAATGATTATCGAGTTCGTTGACTCAAGTGTCCGTGACACTTTCCATGGCAAATCGCGCTTAATCGCGCCGTTAGCGTTGACCATCTTCGTGTGGATTTTCCTCATGAACTTGATGGACTTGATCCCTGTTGACTGGATTCCTTATACAGCTCAATTGATCGGTGCTAACGTGTTTGGTATGGATCCTCACCACGTTTACTTCAAAATCGTTCCATCTACTGATCCTAACATTACCCTTGGTATGGCATTGTCAGTGTTTGCGTTAACTATTTTCTATAGTATCCGTGAGAAAGGTCTTGTCGGATTCGGTGCAGAATTTGCACTTAACCCATTTAACCCAAGTAACCCAGTTTTAAAAGCATTACTTATTCCGGTAAACATTATTCTTGAATTAGTAACTTTTATTGCACGTCCAATCTCATTGGCTCTACGACTGTTCGGTAACATGTATGCGGGTGAGTTGATCTTCATCTTGATCGCATTACTACCGTTCTGGATCCAGTGGGCGTTGTCTGTGCCTTGGGCGATCTTCCATATTCTTGTTATTACGTTACAAGCATTCATTTTCATGATGTTGACTATCGTATATATGAGTATGGCTAGCGAAAAGCATTAATGGTATTGCTCAACTGTCAAAGGGTGGTTGGGCACACAATTTTTTAACTTAATTTGGTATAAACCTAACCTCTGAGGAATTATCATGGAACTCACTTTAGGTCTAGTTGCAATTGCATCTGCTATCTTGATCGCTTTTGGTGCTTTAGGTACTGCGATTGGTTTTGGTCTTCTAGGCGGCCGTTTCTTAGAAGCTGTTGCTCGTCAACCAGAATTGGCTCCACAACTTCAAACTCGTATGTTCTTAATCGCGGGTCTTCTTGATGCTGTGCCTATGATCGGTGTTGGTATTGGCTTGTTCTTCATCTTCGCTAATCCATTTGTAGGTTAATCAGCTTAATTCCTAAATTAAACTATTGAGGAATAGCAATGAATATCAACCTCACATTGATTGGCCAAGCGATTGCTTTTGCGATTTTTGTCGCATTCTGCATGAAATTTGTTTGGCCACCACTAATCAATGCGATTAGTGAGCGTCAGCGTAAAATCGCTGATGGCTTAAACGCTGCTGAAAAAGCGAAAGCTGACCTTGCGGATGCGCAAGCACAAGTGAAAGCTGAATTAGATGCGGCTAAAGCACAAGCGGCTCAATTGATCGAACAAGCGAACCGTCGTGGTGCGCAATTGGTAGAAGAAGCGCGTACTCAAGCTGCGGCTGAAGGTGAGCGTATTCGTCAACAAGCTAAAGAAGCTGTTGATACTGAAATCAATGCTGCTCGCGAAGAATTACGTCAACAAGTTGCTGCTCTTGCAGTTACTGGCGCAGAAAAAATTCTGAACCAGCAAGTTGACGCAGAAGCTCACAATGCCATGCTGACTCAGCTGGCTGCTAAACTTTAAGAGAGGCGGATTATGGCTGAACTCTTGACGTTGGCACGCCCATACGCTAAAGCAGCATTTGCTTACGCTTCTGAGCAAAATGCAACTGACGCTTGGTCAAATGCATTGAACTTGCTCAGTGCTGCGGTGCAAGACGAAGCATTTTCAGCTTATCTAAATCGCCCTGAGCTTACGCCTGCTGAGCAGGTAAGTGTTTTCGCAAAAGTTTTAGGTGAAGACCAGACTGCAGCAGTGTCAAACTTTTTGACATTGCTTGCCGATAATGACCGTCTGGCACTTCTTCCTGAAATTTCAGAAGAATACGAACAGCTCAAATCACAGAATAACAATACTGTGGATGTAGTGATTGAATCTGCATTCCCATTGACTTCTGTACAAGAACAATTACTTGCGCATGCATTAGAGAAAAAATTCGAAGCTGCCGTAAATGTTTCTGTAGAAGTTAACCCAGCGTTAATCGCGGGTGTAGTTATTCGTGCAGGCGACCAAGTGATAGATGATTCTGCGCTTAACAAGCTTGAAAAAATGCGGACTCGTCTTCTTGCTTAACAGCTCGAAGACTGAACTTTAAAAAGATTGAGGTATAGCGCAATGCAACAACTGAATCCATCCGAGATCAGTGCGCTCATTAAACAGCGTATCGGCGATCTGGACACCAGCGCGACCGCTAAGAACGAAGGGACCATTGTTATGGTTTCCGACGGTATTGTGCGCATTCACGGCCTTGCTGATGCAATGTACGGTGAAATGATCGAATTCGACGGCGGCTTATTTGGTATGGCACTGAACCTAGAACAGGATTCAGTGGGTGCCGTTGTCTTAGGTAACTACTTAAGCCTTCAAGAAGGTCAAAAAGCTCGTTGCACAGGTCGTGTATTAGAAGTTCCGGTTGGTCCAGAACTTTTAGGCCGTGTAGTAGATGCTCTTGGTAACCCAATTGATGGTAAAGGCCCTATTGACGCAAAACTTACTGATGCTGTTGAAAAAGTAGCACCAGGCGTAATTTGGCGTCAATCAGTGGATCAACCTGTACAAACTGGTTATAAATCAGTAGATACAATGATCCCTGTTGGTCGTGGTCAACGTGAGTTGATCATCGGTGACCGTCAAACTGGTAAAACAGCTATGGCGATCGATGCGATCATCGCTCAGAAAAATTCTGGCATTAAATGTGTATACGTAGCAATTGGTCAAAAACAATCGACTATCGCTAACGTTGTGCGCAAGCTAGAAGAAACTGGCGCTATGGCGTACACAACTGTTGTAGCAGCTGCTGCAGCTGATCCTGCGGCGATGCAGTATCTTGCTCCGTATGCTGGTTGTACAATGGGTGAGTACTTCCGTGACCGCGGTGAAGACGCGCTTATCATTTATGATGACTTGTCTAAACAAGCTGTTGCTTACCGTCAAATTTCATTGCTTCTACGTCGTCCACCAGGTCGTGAAGCATATCCTGGTGACGTATTCTATCTACACTCACGTTTACTTGAACGTGCTTCACGTGTATCTGCTGACTACGTTGAGAAATTCACTAACGGTGAAGTTAAAGGCCAAACTGGTTCATTAACTGCATTACCGATTATTGAAACTCAAGCCGGTGACGTATCTGCATTCGTACCTACAAACGTAATTTCGATTACTGACGGTCAGATCTTCTTAGAAACATCATTATTCAACGCAGGTATTCGTCCTGCTGTGAACGCGGGTATCTCTGTATCACGTGTTGGTGGTTCTGCTCAAACTAAGATCATCAAAAAATTGTCAGGTGGTATCCGTACCGCTCTTGCGCAATACCGTGAATTAGCTGCGTTTGCTCAGTTCGCTTCTGACCTTGACGAAGCAACTCGTAAACAGCTTGAACATGGTCAACGTGTAACTGAGCTTATGAAGCAAAAACAATATGCTCCATACTCAATTGCTGACCAAGCTGTTTCAATTTATGCATCTAACGAAGGCTACATGGCTGACGTAGAAGTGAAGAAAATCGTTGCATTTGATGCTGCGTTGATCTCTTACTTCCGTTCAGAAAATGCTGCGTTAATGCAAAAAATTGACGAGACTGGTGCTTACGATAAAGAAATCGAAGCAGCAATCAAAGCAGGTATTGAAAGCTTTAAAGCGACTCAAACTTACTAAGATTCAACTGTGTTGAATCTGGTTTTGGTTTGGTTCACGGATCAACCTTCGGAAGCTCGAAAGGGCTTTCGAATACTAGGTTAAGCGTATGGCAAATTTAAAAGAAATTCGCGCCAAAGTAGCTAGTATCAAAAGCACGCAGAAAATTACTCGCGCGATGCAGATGGTAGCAGCTTCTAAGATGCGTCGTGCGCAAGAGCGCATGGCTCAAGGCCGTCCGTATGCCGAAAATATGCACCGTGTAATTGCTCATTTGGTACAAGCGAACCCTGAATACAAACACCGTTATATGGTTGAACGTCCTGTAAAGCGCGTTGGCTATATCATTGTTTCTTCAGATCGTGGCCTTGCTGGTGGTTTGAACATTAACTTGTTCAAAAAAGTGGTAAAACACGTACAACAGCAACAAGAGCAGTCAATTGAAGTTCAATTTGCTTTAATTGGTCAAAAAGCGGTTTCGTTTTTTAAAAACTACGGCGGTAAAGTTCTTGGTGCAACTACAAACGTAGGTGATGCTCCGAGTCTTGAACAGTTAACTGGTTCTGTACAGGTGATGTTAGACGCGTTTGATAAAGGCGAGTTAGATCGTATTTATCTAGTGTCAAACGGCTTTGTCAACGCCATGACTCAAAACCAAAAAATCGAACAGCTTGTTCCTTTAGCAGCTGCTGAGGAAAGCGAAGGTCTAAACCGTCAATACGGTTGGGACTATATCTATGAACCAGAAGCTGAAGAGCTTTTAAATGGTTTATTGGTTCGTTACATTGAGTCTATGGTTTATCAAGGTGTGATTGAAAACATCGCATGTGAACAGTCTGCTCGTATGGTTGCAATGAAAGCTGCAACTGATAACGCGGGTGAATTGATCAAGAGCCTACAACTTATTTATAACAAGCTGCGTCAAGCCGCGATTACTCAGGAAATCTCTGAGATCGTTGGTGGTGCCGCTGCCGTTTAACATTATTAGTTTGAATTGAGGAGACAGCAATGAGTAGCGGTCGTATCATTCAGATCATCGGCGCGGTTATCGACGTCGAGTTTGAACGTAACAGCGTTCCTAAGATCTATGACGCTCTCCATGTTGATGGTACTGAAACTACATTAGAAGTTCAGCAGCAACTTGGTGATGGCGTAGTTCGTACTATTGCAATGGGTTCTACTGAAGGCCTTAAGCGTGGTCTTACTGTAACTAACACTGGCGCGCCTATCTCTGTACCTGTAGGTACTGCATGTTTAGGTCGTATCATGGACGTTCTTGGTCGCCCTATCGACGAAGCTGGTCCTGTTGGTACTGAAGCTCGTTTACCAATTCACCGTCAAGCGCCTTCTTATGCAGAACAAGCGGCTTCTACTGACCTTTTAGAAACTGGTATTAAAGTAATTGACTTACTTTGCCCGTTCGCTAAAGGTGGTAAAGTTGGTCTGTTCGGTGGTGCCGGTGTTGGTAAAACTGTAAACATGATGGAGTTGATCAACAACATCGCGAAAGCTCACTCAGGTTTATCTGTGTTTGCTGGTGTTGGTGAACGTACTCGTGAAGGTAACGACTTCTATCACGAAATGAAAGACTCTAACGTTCTAGACAAAGTAGCAATGGTCTACGGTCAGATGAATGAGCCACCAGGTAACCGTTTACGCGTAGCGTTGACTGGTTTGACTATGGCTGAGTACTTCCGTGACGAAAAAGACGAAAACGGTAAAGGCCGTGACGTTCTATTGTTCGTTGACAACATCTATCGTTATACACTAGCGGGTACTGAAGTATCAGCACTTCTAGGTCGTATGCCATCTGCAGTAGGTTACCAACCGACTCTTGCAGAAGAGATGGGTGTTCTTCAAGAACGTATTACGTCTACTAAGTCTGGTTCTATTACGTCAATCCAAGCGGTATACGTACCTGCCGATGACTTAACTGACCCATCGCCTGCGACTACCTTCGCTCACTTGGACGCGACTGTTGTATTGAGCCGTGACATCGCATCTTCTGGTATTTACCCAGCGATCGATCCACTTGACTCTACTTCACGTCAGTTAGATCCACTTGTAGTGGGTACTGAGCATTACGAAATCGCTCGTTCAGTTCAAAACGTTCTTCAACGTTACAAAGAATTGAAAGACATTATCGCAATTCTTGGTATGGACGAATTGGCAGAAGAAGACAAACTTACTGTATACCGTGCACGTAAGATCCAACGTTTCTTCTCTCAACCGTTCCACGTAGCTGAAGTGTTTACTGGTGCGCCTGGTAAACTTGTACCGCTTAAAGAAACGATTCGTGGCTTTAAAGGTCTTCTAGCTGGTGAATACGATCACATCCCAGAACAAGCGTTCTACATGGTTGGTGGTATTGACGAAGTGATTGCTAAAGCTGAGAAACTTTAATTAGTTACCTAATTTAGGAGATTCTCATGTCAACGATGCAATGTGACGTTGTAAGTGTTAAAGAGTCTTTGTACTCAGGCACTGTAACTATGCTAATTGCTAAAGGTGCTGGCGGTGAGTTGGGTATTATGCCTGGCCATGCTCCGTTGGTAACTTTGCTCAAGCCGGGCGCAATCCGCGTTCTGCTTGAAAATGGTACAGAAGAATTGATCTATGTATCAGGTGGTGTACTTGAAGTTCAACCGCACGTTGTTACAGTACTTGCAGACACTGCAGTACGTGCTGACAACCTTGATGAAGCAGCAATTATTGAAGCTCGTAAACAAGCTGAACAATTGTTAGCAAATCAAAAGAGCGATTTGGACGCTGCTGCTGCATTGGCTGCTCTTGCAGAAACTGCTGCTCAGTTGGAAACCATCCGCAAAATCAAAAACCGCGCTCAATAAGACACGGTTTGAGATTGAAAGAGCCACCCGAAAGGGTGGTTTTTTTATGCCTAAAGTATTTGAAAAAACTGATCAATCTAAAGTTGCATATATTTTATTCATATTTTGATTTATTCTCATTCAATTCAACTGCCTAACACTGCCTTATGAATCTCATCGCTTTTGAACCTCACTTTTGGGAACTTTACCAAGACTTTGATCACTATTATTTAAGTATTGCGGTCGATATGAGTTCGGTGGTGTCTTGTTGGGATGTGGAATTGACGCATGAAGAAGTGCAGCAATATGAGCATCGTGGTCGTGTCAGTATTCAAGAACTGGCAAAAGAGATGGTGGCTGAAACCTATAGAGGTGATTTTAGTTCTTTGGAAAGTCGCTTGGTGAAACCGTATGAACGACAAGCCATGCAAGCTGCGTTTAAAACATGGCAACAGCAGCAACAAGCTGAGTAACTGGTTTATGCGGTTATGGGTTCATCGGTAAGATTGAGAACTCGCCATTTGCAATAATTTTAAGCTTAAAAATTTCAGTAAAACCTTCTTCATAGCAGGGAATTTCTGATTTCTTATAGGTGGCTCGAACTCCAACTTCGGGAATATTGGCTTTACCTTCTCTATAGCTATTACGTTCTAAAGTACTGGCCAAATCAGTGTCAAAATAATAAGCAATTACATCAAAGCCAGCATCTCGCGTACGTTGAATATACCGCGCACGATCCATACGTGTCGGGTTGGTGTTATCAATTACCATTTTGGTTTTAGACACCAAACCAGCTTCAAAAATTATATTTTCACGATGTCGGGTTTTCAGCATATCAAGATTAATACGCAAATGACTGTGATATAAATTCAACATATAAAATGTGGATTTACCCGATGCTTGTACACCGGTGAAAATAATCAGTTGCATAGTGGATGAAAAAATCTGTAGACCTTATATTACATATTAAAGCAGCTACGGGCTTTTGCTACAATTTTTGCACTGCCAATAACAACAAAATAGGTCAGGACTTTTTATGTATACACTTCGATTATGTTTCTGCTTATTGCTGGCAACGCCGCTGCTTGCCTGCCAAAGCCAATATGTCACCACACCGAATGTCGCGACTGAAGCCGCATTGGTAGCGGAATCAGTGGATAATGGCATCAGTACAGAACTTGAAATTCCCTATTTATCCGCTTTTCGCAACCTAAGACAAGCCTATAACCACTGTGTGGCGTTCACCTCAGCAGAAGCTTATGTGTATACTGACAATCGACTGGAAGAACATTTAGAGCAGGGCACGCTGATGGCGCGTACAGAAAATGGCGCTTTTCTACATAAAATGTTGGTGGAGGGAATGGGAGCTGACAAAACTCGAATTACCCTGTTTCTGCCAGCCAAATTTCATTTTGCCCAAGCCCGTTTTAAGCAAGATGTGCAACGTGCACTTGGACAAGATAAAAACTGTAATACCTATGAGTTTGCTCAATCTTAAAATAGGAAAAAGAGGCAGTTGTTTATTTTCTGGTTGGGAGATTTTCTATGCTTAAAAATTCTATGCGTTTCAAATATTTGAATATCGGTTCTTAACACTATGTGGGAAGTTTTAGATTAAAAAATATTGTGAATTTACAGCATGGCACTTTGTGATGTGTGGTCGATCAACCGATCATCAGGTACTGAATCACAAGAAGTAGCAAACCGAGAGAATTGCTTACAAATTCATCACGCCGACCAATTTATTCTTCCTCTATAGTAGAGCTAGGTTGTTTAAAAAATAATCTCAACACTTATAAGATGGAGAGAATAAATATGGCAACAATGAAAGCAGCCGTAGTGACTGCATTTAATCAACCACTACAAATACAACAAGTCGAAATTCCTAAAGTCACGCCGGGCAAAGTCTTGGTCAAAATTATCGCGACAGGTGTCTGTCATACCGACTTACATGCCATGCATGGCGATTGGCCTGTTCAGCCAACCTTACCTTTTATCCCTGGACATGAAGGTGTCGGTGAAGTAGTTGAAATTGGTGAAGGAATTGAACATTTAAAAGTTGGTGATATCGTCGGGATTCCTTGGTTATATTCAGCGTGTGGGCATTGTGATCATTGCTATGCGGGCTGGGAAACCTTATGTAAACAACAACAGAACTCAGGCTATTCAGTCAACGGCAGCTTTGCAGAATATTGCTTAGCAGATGGTGATTACGTCGGTGTGATTCCTGAAGGTGTCGATCTATTAGAAATCTCACCTATTCTATGTGCTGGTGTCACTGTTTATAAAGGATTGAAAATGACCGAGGCCAAAACAGGGGATTGGGTCGCCATTTCCGGTATTGGTGGTCTAGGTCATGTGGCAGTGCAATATGCCAAAACAATGGGCTTTAATGTCGTAGCGATTGATGTTGATGACTCAAAACTTGAATTGGCCAAAAATCTCGGTGCCGATGTCGGCATTAATGCCTTAAAAACCGATGTAAAAGAAGCAGTGTTGCAGGCAACGGGTGAAGGCTGTCATGGTGTCTTGGTGACGGCGGTTTCTCCGAAGGCCTTTGAGCAGGCTGTTGCCATTGTCCGTCGTGGAGGTACCATGGTCTTAAATGGTTTGCCACCCGGAACTTTTGACTTGTCGATCTTTAATATGGTGCTGGAGGGAATTACGGTATGTGGTTCAATTGTTGGGACACGTCTGGATTTAAAAGAAGCACTAGATATCGCTGCGCGCGGTAAAGTCAGAGCACATATTCATGTTGAACCGCTCGAAAATATCAACGATATTTTTGATCGTATGGAAAAAGGTAAAATTGATGGCCGTATCGTGATTGATATGCGGCTTTAATGCAAAATCCCACAGGCAACATAACATAGAGCAAAATCAAGACAGACCGATTCAGTATGATTGAAAGGTCTGTCTTGCATGTTTAGAGCTAAGAGAAAATTAGCTTTCTGATGTTTTTTCTTGAGCTGAATGATCTGAAATGATCATGCTGGCAAGTTTAACCATCTCCAGTTGGATATTACCCATTTGATTTTTAATTTTCTGAATATCGACTTGAGTTAAATCCATTTGACCATTTAAAAAGGGTGAAGCCAAAACTTGCTGATTGGCAGCTTGTAAATTGCTGCGAATATCATTGATTTCAGTACTTTTTAGGTTCAGTCCACTGAGTGCCTGATTAAAACCTTTCAATTGTTGTTGCAGCTGATCGGCTGCTTTTTGTAGTTGAATCGGGTCTTGGCTATTGACTGCCGTTTCAATATCGCTTTGGGTTTGTTTCAATTGCTCAACATAGCTGCCCGCTTTCAATTGCATGTCGGCGACATCACGGACAATGTAAAACATATTGCCGCTTTTTAGATTTTGTTGCTGAGCCGCTGATTCTGTTTCAGTTGCTTCATGATGCTCAGAGGAAGCCGTATTGGATAATTCAACTTCTTCAGTGGTAGTTTGAATGTCTTGCTCAGGTGCTGTTGCAGGGTCACAACCGATCAGCACCAAAACACCACTAAAAATGGCAAAAGGGAGAAGGGCATTCTGCACTAGCTTTTTCATTCAATCATCACTATGTGTTAAGTCTATGCTTTGAATATAGGGGCAGAATGTGGATTAAAAATAGATTGTTGCAAAGCAATAACAAAATAATCGCTTGAACAAAAAAAAGAGGGCATTTGCCCTCTTTTGATGTTTTGGTGGGTTTAACCCGCAATGATTTTGATAATGGCGTGGCTGACGGCATTCATTAAAATGTAGTCGCCATTCACTTTAATCCATTGTTGGTTTTTGCCTGGTTTAGATAATTTTTTGTATTTGGTGTGGTCTACTTTGTAGCTATGACCACGGTATTCAGAAGGTACTTTTTGTCCAGAACGCCAATCATGTGAAGGATTTACGGCTTTTTTCTTGTTCTGGCTTTGGTTTTTTACTGGTGTGTTTTGTTTAGTGTGCTGTTGAGCTTTCGTATTTTGATTATGCGCAGGTGCATGTTGTTGGCTATTTTGCGGTGCAGCCATTGCTGGAGCAGCAACAAGTGCTGTCGAAATAGATAAAACGATAGCTTTCATTAATGTATTCATAAGTTCACCTGTTTACTGCTGGATGTGATTTGATAAGACTCATCATAATGAGTATTTACAGGGAAACTTTGAACAATGTATATGTGAAATATTAAAATAATGGATAAACTATGTAAATTATCATTATGTGATAATTGATAACTATTATTGTGATAATTTAAAATGATCAATCTCAGTTAAAATCAAAATAATCTTAACTGAGAGATTGAGATATTGGCGAATTATTTGGCTAATTCAGCATTAATGGCATCGACAATACGTGCATCATCTGCCTTGATGTCAGGTGCAAATCGAGCCACAACTTCACCTTGTTTATTCACGAGGAATTTTTCAAAGTTCCAGAGCACTTCAGGCTTTGGATTTGGTGTTAAACCGTATTCAACTAAATCATCCCACCATGGGCCTTCACCAATGCGTTCAGGAATGGCTTGGGTTAAGGTTTGATAAAGGGGGTGTTTATCCGCGCCTGCAACAGAAATTTTTGCAAAAAGTGGGAAATCGACCTTGTAGTTGATCGAGCAAAATTCTTGAATTTCCGCTTCAGAACCAGGTTCTTGTTCTAAAAAGTTATTGGCAGGAAAACCTAAGACTTCAAAACCTTGTGATTTCTTTTCTGTATAGAGTTTTTCTAGGCCTTCATATTGCGGTGTTAGCCCACATTTAGAGGCCACATTGACCAATAATAAAACCTTGCCTTGGTATTGATTGAGTGTGGTGTCATCACCTTGGATGGTTTTTACCGGGATATCGTAAACTGAAGCTGACATATTCGTTCCTAATTGAAGTTGTGCCTTTCATCCTTGTTTTAAAGGGAAATCTGGTGAACAGCAAGCTTTTATCGATAGGTTTTTCGCATAATTTTTGTAGTACTTTGCAGAATTCGAGCTGATGCTTGCTTGAGTGCTTGGCATTTAACTAGTGGCACGGTGTTGGTTTGGGGTTTTTCCTGTATAGCGTTTAAAAAACTCAATAAAGCTTGAGCTGTGTTGATAACCCAATTCATAGCTGAGAGCTTTAATAGACTGACCAGCGCGGAGTTGTTGAATGGCATAAATAATTTTCGCACGGTTTCTCCATTCAGAAAGGCTCATTTGCAGTTCGTTCTGACTCAGCCGCAATAACTGACGCTCACTCAAAACAACATTGGATAAGCATCGCTGTAGGCTCAAGCTAAAATGATCTACATCTGCGAGCTGCGCTAAGATCGGCTTTAACACCGCATCATGGCTTTGCGGCAAATAATGTTGATGTTTGGGCGCTGTTTTTAACTGGTCGAATAAGACTTGTAGCAGGTGTCGATAGGGTGGTGTGGTATGTTGCTCTGTAGGAAAGGCCAAAATTTCTTGCACCAACAAACGAAAGAAAGGCTGGATGCTAAACACTTCAGTCTGCTTGGGAAAATCTACGCAGAGATCTGGTGCCAGTCGGATTGCCACATAATGAATGGGTTGTTCATCAATCGCGACCGAGCAATGTTCTGTATGTGGGGGAATCCACACCCCATAACTGGCAGGTGAGAGATGGTGTTGTCCTTGTATCTCATACTCGAAAATACCATCGAGACAAAAATTAAAATCACCCCAAAGACAACTGTGCGGATAGACCGTATCTAATGTGGTGTAGTGCGCTTCAAAAAGCTCGATTTGTTGTTCAATCGGTGCTGATGTCATATATGCCTAGGTGTCGATGTCTGAACTACAATATAAATGTCTGAAATCATGTATTTCAATTAAAACAGACATCACTCAAAATACCTAGACCAATCTTTGCACAATATATTGAGGAGTCAGACATGTTGCTTCAAGCGCGTTGGGCGAAATTTGCAATTTGTTTGCCTCTGATCGCGGTATTTATATGGTCGTTGAATATTACCGTCACCCGCTATGTAACTGATTATATTTCACCGGTCAGTATCAGTTTTTATCGATGGTTTATTGCATTTTTGATCCTGACCCCCTTTATGCTGAAAACCGTTTGGCAGCAAAGACAGTTAATCATGCAGCATTGGCAGCAATTGGCTGTGCTGAGTGCTTTTGGCATGGTGTTATATCAAGGCTTGGGCTATACCGCTGCGCATTATACGACGGCGACCAATATGGGCATCATCAATGCCTTTATCCCTGTTTTTACGATTGCCGTTGCATTTTTCATACTTAAAGATGTGCCCAACCGCTATGCCATCTTAGGCTGTGCGATTTCATTTACGGGGCTATTGTTTGTCATTGCGCAAGGCGATTTCAGTCAATTACTGAATATGGGCGGACATTTCGGCGATATCCTCATGATCTTCGCAGTGTTCTTTTATGCCTTTTATGGGGTGTTTTTAAAAAAATGGCAATTGAAACTTCCGCTACTGTTGAGCTTATATGTACAAATTTTCTTTGCCGTTTTATATCACTTGCCATTCGTGTTGTATTTAGGCATTGACGCGATTAATCCTGCGAATGCGCCAAGTGTATTTTATGCGGCAATTTTTCCATCATTGATTGCACCGTTGGTATGGATGTTGGCTGTGCAACATCTCGGGCCGAATCGCACCAGTATTTTTATGAATTTGATGCCGGTATTTACCGCGATTATTGCCTATTTCTGGTTGGCTGAGCAGTGGATGTTTTATCATACCGTCGGCACAGTGATGACGATTACTGGGGTGATCTTGGCGCAGCGTAAGTAAATCTAGTAAAAAGATGAAAATTTACGAGAAGTATTGATTAAAAAATAAACAAACAAACTTATTTTTTTATAGAGCAAATCTTTTGAAAATGGATTTTTGAGTGTAAAACTGAATTAAAAAAACAAATGCTCGTCTTAAAAATCAATCAAAAATAGATACATATTTTGACTAAGTAGTTATAAAATCACAAATAAAGTGCTTATCAGTAGTTTTATTTATATAAAAAATCTATTTGTTAAATTTAAAAAAATATTACATAATACTTTCATCGTAAATGATGAAGTAATTCTTAATAATTACTTGATATTTACCCAGAGATTGTAAGACCCTCTGGATGTGATTTTATACACATCCTTTTTTATGCTCAGCCATCCCTATATGGCTGAGCTTTTTTTTGTCTGTATTTTCCCGAAAGGCAGGTGTAGACAGGCATCCGAGCTTATGCGCGGATGATTTCACCTGTTTCAGCATCAATAATTTTGCTTGGTTCTTGGCTTAGGCCGAGATCACCATTTAAATAATTGAGTTCATTGGCAAAATACTGATTGGCTTCTTGTAAGGAACGTGCAGGGGTTAATCCCGCAGGATTGGCACTGGTAGACACAATAAAGCCATTAAAAGCTTGGCATAAAGCCACACATAAAGAGTGGGTAGTCACACGGACTGCGACTTTTGGATGATTGCCTTTAATCCATGTTGGAATATGGTCACCAGCTGGTAATAACCATGTGGTTGCACGCTCATTGGGTTTACGGTTGGTCCATGTCGCAATGACTTGCTGACGCATATCTTCTGTTAAGCCTTGGAGCAGGTGTTCAACTTGAGCGACATTGGCAGCCAATAAAATCACGCCTTTTTCAATGGGACGTTGTTTTAAGCGCAAAATTTCGAGAAAGGCTTGCTCATTGTAGGGATCACAGCCCAATCCCCAAACAGCCTCTGTAGGATATGCGAGAACCTGACCTTTTTTAAGACAGGAAGCTGCTTCTGCAACAGAGGTGGTAATCATTTCTATAGACCTTAACTGATTCGACAAAGGACTATTGTGAACCTAATTTACCCATTCGACAACGTAAGTAGTGTCCGGCTTGTTGTGTGGCATAGCCCATTAACTCTAATTCCATCAGTTGACTGGTCAATGTCGCGGTATCAATTTTGAGTTGAATGGACAATTGATCAAGGCTTTGGCCGACCCAATCAAGCTGCCGATACAGCGCAATTAAATGTTCTGGGATAGGTGCGGGTGGCGGGGTGTCCGGTGTTGCTGTTTCGGGTGTCGCTATTTCGGTGGTTGTTAAGGTTTTGGCAGCCTGCGATTGCCACTGTGTGGCCAGAGCTAGGTCTTCAATGACCTGTTGTGGATGATCAATCAAAATTGCACCTTCGCGTATGAGTTGATGGCAACCTTGATGCGATTCACTATAAATATGGCCTGGGATGGCAAAAATAGATTTGCCTTGTTCGGCAGCGCGTTGAGCTGTGATCAGTGAACCACTTTTTAATGCCGCTTCCGCCACGATGACACCAAGGCTGAGCCCACTCACGATACGATTTCGATGTGGAAAATGGTATTGCAATGGGGGAGTGTGTGGAAGAAACTCACTGATTACGGTTCCCCCATGTTGGATGATTTCTTGTCTTAAACGCTGATGTGCGGTCGGATAAGTTTGATCTAAACCTGTACCCATCACGGCAATGGTTCTGTGGTGTTGTATGGCAGCGCGATGTGCCGCTTCATCAATTCCTTGTGCTAAACCGCTATTAATATAGAACCCTTGCTCACTCAGATAATAAGCAAAATCATAGGCAATTTGCCGACCTTGGGGACTGGGTTTGCGACTACCTACAATCGCAATCTGTGGTTGCATCAAGGCTTGGGCATTGCCTTGTCCAAATAGAATGGGCGGCTTGTCGCTATAAGGTAAAAGCTGTTGTGGATAGTTTAGGTCTTCAGGAATCAGTACAAAGTCACTGTATTGTTGAATATCCTGGAGACATTTTTCAAAGCTAAGCTGTCCACTTGGACTATGAAATTCTTCAAAGCGCTGTAAATGATTTTTATGCAGTCCTAATTTTTGCCATGTGGTGATTTGATCAGGCTTAAGGGCGTGGTGTAGGGCAGGATAGTGCTGCTGAATTTTATAGAAACTACGAAGTGAGTGTTGCACCACAAACCACAGGCGAATGTAATCTAAATGCAAGTCAGTCAATGAGTTGAGCATAATGAGACCTTTGAATCTGTCTTCTTTTTATGGTTTAAAATTATTAGTGATATTGTTGTTGGATAATAAAAAATGAGGCTGAAATACAACCTCATTTTTGTGGATTTAGAATTAGTCATCCATCAGTGGGGGCTGAATTGTTGCACCTACGTTGATTGGTAATTCGCTTTCAAGTACATAAGCATAGCTTAAGTTATCAAACGTTTTGAATACCATGATGTTACCAATACGTTGTCCTGGAAGTTGAACACGTTCTTTGGTTTTTGGATCAGTCACGATTTCACCTTTTTGGTTCACGCTAAAGACTTGACCAGATTGAACGCCTTGCAAGCTACCACGGTCTATCGTCACCACACTGTGAACCGCTGCGGTACCAATAGAACCCATGACACGGACAACACTACCGCCAGCAGTGACATTTTCAGCATTGGTTGGATAGAACAGCGTTGGCAGCATTGGGTCATATTCAGGAAGAACACGATCACCACGACGAACTTCGGCATTATAAGTATCGGTCAGTTCTAAAGTGGTAATGTCATTTTCACCACGAACGGCAACACCTGAAGCGACTTGAGTCAGTTCTAAACCTGCGTTGTATTTTTTGCCGTTTGCATCGGTAAAGATGTACGGTTCGCCTTCACGATAAACAGCATAACGTTGACCGACTTGCATGCCTTGGCCGCGTGCATAAACTGTTTGGCCTTTGGCAGCTAATACACGTTGATCAGCTGTACCTAAAATGTAAGGTGTACCTTCAACAGAATCAGCGGCAACAATCATGCTGCGCTCAAGCCATTGCTTAATATATTCCAATGGAATAACCGGAATCGCACTATTTAGGGATTCAACACGAACTTGTGGTTGAAGTTTAGTGCCACCTGTATAGCGACGAATAATACCTTCACAGCCATCACCTTCATCCTTGCCGATGATTGGGCGGCCATTGTAGGTACACATTAATAGGCGGTCACCTGGGAAAATCCAGTGTGGATTTTTCACGTGTTTATTGCTCGCCCAGATTTCAGGCCAGCGCACAGGATTTTTTAAGAAACGCTTGGAAATATCCCACAACGTATCGCCTTTTTTCACCACATAAACTTGAGGCGCACCTGCCTTCAATGACGGTGGATTGACGTTACGAGCAGGGGCAGCTTCTGCAACACTGACCATTCCCATCCCCACACTTACACAGACTGTAAGTGCCAATAATTGTTTTTTAAACCCCAAGGCACTAAAAGTTGGCATGCCCTTCAAAACCTTTTTCATTATCATAATTCCTAAAATTATGTATGTAACTGCGTTATAATAACGATATTACACACAATTTTTTGATGAAGCATTCCTTCATTTTGTTTTTTGATCAATGGCATAAGTGAGGACGTCGTATGGCCTTATTACCTATTTTAAGTTTCCCCGATCCCCGTCTTCGTACCATTGCAAAACCAGTCGAAGAAGTTACTGATGAAATTCGTCAGTTAGCAGCCGACATGTTTGAAACTATGTATGAAGCACCGGGAATTGGCCTGGCAGCAACACAGGTAGATCACCATATTCAGCTGATAGTCATGGATTTATCTGAAGAAAAAGATCAACCCATGGTGTTTATTAACCCCAAAATTACGCCATTGACGCAAGAGACGCAGCCCTATGAAGAAGGCTGTTTATCAGTGCCTCAAATATACGATAAAGTTGAGCGCCCGTCACGTGTAAAAATTCAGGCAATTAACCTTGAAGGTCAATCATTTGAAGTGGAAGCGGACGGACTTCTCGCAGTTTGTATCCAACATGAAATGGATCACTTAAATGGTAAGTTATTCGTCGACTATCTATCGCCTTTGAAACGTCAACGTGCACGTGACAAAGTGGAAAAATTGGTTCGCCAACGTCAAAAAGATAAAGTCGCAGTTAAACGTTAATTGATCGCGGTTAAAAAATACCTGAGACAAGCCCAATTTCGATTGGGCTTTGTTATACTTGGGTCAGACAAATGTTAGGGTTTGCCTGTATTGTTTCGTAGTGGAGTGCTGCTGTCCTTTGCAGCCGTTTTTTTGCAGATTGCTGTTTTTTTACAGCCATTGTTGCCCAAGCAATATCAAGTTGCTCCGGTCTGCGAAACCATTACGCGTGCACTTTTACTTCCCAATGTTCATGCTGAACATACCGCACATTCACACCATTCCTCTTCCGCTCACGCAGAGCAGGTTCAAGTCGATCATACTGCCCATGAACATGATGCCAGTCATCAATGTCAGTATTGTACGGTCTATGGCAATTTGGTTTTGCCTCCTGAACTTGATGTAAAAGAAGTGCTTGATCGAATTCAAGTTCGTTTAATTGCTTTTCAAAAAGCTTTCAAGCATGTCTGGTTTGTTCTTCAACAACTCTTTTTACTTCCGCAAGGTCGAGCCCCACCACTCGCTGCATAAATCCGACGTTTTTTTTAACTTGGGTCGTTGAGGACTCAGGTACGCCTTTATTTATGTATTTTGTGAGATAAACATGGCTCAGCCTAAATTTTTTCTACAGCCTCTTGCGGCTGCAATTTGTGTTGCCTGCTATTCAACTACGGTGATGGCTGACGAGATGTCAGTAGAGATGACGGAAACCAATGCCGTTCAGACTTTGGCACCGATTGTGGTGACGTCACATCAGGGGAATGATGCCAATGGCCTGATTGTTCGTGCCAACCCCAAACAGCCGATTCAACCGATACCTGCCAGTGATGGGGCCGATTATTTAAAAAGCATTGTGGGGTTTAGTGCCATTAAAAATGGGGGAACCAATGCAGATCCAACCTTCCGTGGCATGTTTGGTTCACGCATTAAAATTTTGACCGATGGCACAGAAAATCTCGGGGCGTGTCCAAGTCGTATGGATGCACCAACGTCTTATATTTCCCCTGAAAGTTATGACCGAATTTCAGTGATTAAAGGCCCTCAAACGGTTCAATATGCCAATACAGGTTCTGCTGCAACAGTCTTGTTTGAACGAAAACCTGAACAATTCGATGCTGATAAAAACTACCGTGGTCAAGCCAGTGTGATGATCGGTTCTTATGGTCGTTTAGATCACAATGTCGAAGCGGCAGTCGGTGATGAGAAAAAATATGTCCGTTTGAATGCCAGTCGTTCTGTTGCGGATAGCTACCAAGACGGAGATGGTAATACTGTGCCGTCAGACTGGGAGCGGTGGAATACAGATTTGGCTCTTGGTTGGACGCCAAACGAAGATACATGGGTAGAACTTACTGGAGGTAAAGCCGATGGTGAGGCGGTATACGCAGGCCGTTCAATGGATGGTTCGCAATTTGCCCGTGAAAGCTTAGGCCTTCGTGTCGAGAAAAAGAATGTCACGGAGGTGATTAAAAAAATCGAAGCACAGGTCAACTATAGTTTTAATGATCATGTCATGGATAACTTCAGCTTACGTGAGTTTCAACCAAGTGGCATGATGAATATGCCAATGGCATCGAATGTTGCTCGCAGAACATTAAATGCACGTATGGCTATGACACATGAATGGGATAAGATTGACTTTGTCACAGGCATTGACACACAGAACAATGAACATAGCATTCGCAAAGGGATGCGCAATAGCTATAAAGACAAAGCACGTGAACCCGATATGAAGTTTCAGTCATATGGTGGTTTTGGAGAAGTCAGTTATCAATTGAGTGACAACAATAAGTTGGTTTCGGGACTTCGTCTCGATCAAGTGCAAGTGAAAGATGAGCGCGCCGCTTCGAAAGCGAGTGGCTATAACACGGAGCTGAATGAAACATTACCAAGTGCTTTTATTCGTTTTGAAAATAAGCACCCTGAACATGACAATGGTAAAACCTATATCGGTCTAGGCTATGTAGAGCGCATGCCAGATTATTGGGAATTATTCAGCCCAAAATCAGGAAATGGTCATAACAATACATTCAATCATATTGATACAGAAAAAACGCTTCAGTTAGATATGGGTTATCAACATGAACATAGCGCTTTGAATTCCTGGGTATCGGCTTATGCAGGTTTAGTGAGAGATTATATTTTAACAAGTTATAAGTCTGGATCAGGAATGATGAAGGGTATGGAAGCACATAGCCGAAATGTGGATGCCACCATTGCGGGAGCTGAAGCAGGGATTGGCTATCAATTTAGCGATCATATTCAAGCCGATGTCAGCGCAATGTATGCGTGGGGTAAAAACACCACAGATGGCAAGCCGTTACCGCAAATCTCACCTTTAGAAGCACGTATCAACTTACGTTATATTCAAGATAATTATACTTTGGGAGCGTTTTGGCGTGTGGTTGATGGGCAAAATCGTATCAGTGCGTACCAAGGCAATATCGTGGGTTATGACCTGAAAGAAAGTGCAGGTTTTGGCACACTGTCTTTAAATGGTACTTATCATATTGATGAGGGTGTAGATGTATCTGTGGGTGTAGATAATCTCCTGAATAAAACCTATACCGAACATCTAAATAAACTGGGTGATGCAGGGACAGGTTTAGCGACCGATCAACAGTTTAATAATATTGGTCGCAATTATTGGGCACGTATTTCGATGAAATTCTAAATCTTGATATTTGTTATCCAAAAAGCAGAGCGATCGCTCTGCTTTTTTTATTGGTGCATACTGGCCAGTTGTTTGGCCTTACTTTGATACAGTGCTAAACCGAGTTTTTGAATCGCACGGCCTTTTTGCTGTAATTTTTGACTTAAACTTGGGACATGCTTAGCGCCTGAATACAGGACAAGATTTCTAGCCAATAAATAATAGGCAAACCATGCGGCGGACTGTGGTTTGAGCCCTAATTTATGCATGCGTTTTTTGCCAATAAAAAATTGTGTCAGCTCCAGATGTTGTCGATAAGCCAGTTTTTGCTGAAGTGCTCGGAGGTATTTGTACTGTCGTTCAAAAGGTTCTTTAGAGAGACTGGCGCCGAGAGCCATACTGCTTGCATCAGATTGAGGATGTACAAATTGCATCCAATACAACAGTTTCCAACCATCAGATTCTTTTTCAATTAACCATTTGTCATCAATACCCATCAACCAACCCACATAACGCCAAAAGTGCAAAAAGCTTTCAGTCTCTTGTTTTGATGGAAAAATCCCTAAAGCGCGAATGCCCAAAAGTACCACACTGCTAAAGGCAAGATTGGTCATCGCCAAGTCAAATTGATTCATCGGCACCCCCCACGTTGCAAAATCCCAGTCTTTACCTTTTTGGAGTTGATGCCGTACCACAGCATGAATAAAACGCACATAAATCGTCGATGTAAATCCCGCATACAAACGTTCGAGTCCGCGTTCTTCAGTGATATCTACCCACCATTTTGTGGTTTCAGCCAGACGTGTACCTGCTTGTTTATTTAAAGCACCGGTCAGCATGAGCGGCTGATTGAAACCGGGGAAGAGATAACCCACCATGAGTGAAAGATCTCGCAATATAAAGCCATTGTTAATCCCTAGGCGATGGGTGAATTCAAGGGCTTGCTGTATTTTTTCTGGCTCTAACCAAGGCGGTGTTTGTTCAACATGCTTAAAAAAATGCTCGAGCTCAGGAATAGGAAAGGGGAGCTGCTCGACACCTTTAAATAAGGCGATTTCAAAATATTCACGATGCTGTTTAGGGTTCTGCATCATCCACGTGAGCACTTTTTCCATCTGTGGATCACCACATTGCAAGGCTTTATTGAGGGCAAGATATTGAGCGTAATTTGGCTGTGCAGCCTGACCCGTCAAATGAGACAACAGAAAACTCAGTAGATTAGATTGCTGCGTGGCCTGAAATGAAGCCAGTCGGGTATTGAAGTGAGTGGTCATGTTTTGATCTTCAATGTTATTGTTGCATACCACACTAATATGAATATTTATTCGCATTCAATTCGCATAACACTATCGCATTGGAGAGCAATAGAATGAGAAAAAGACCACAACAACAACGCGCGAAAATGATCGTGGAAAGCATTTTGCAAGCAGCGCAGTTGTGTATTGCAGAACAAGGTTTACTGGAGCTGACGACGCCCAAAATTGCGGAAAAATCTGGTGTGAGCGTTGGATCGATTTATCAATATTTTGAAAATAAGGAACAAATCGTAGACGAGTTACTGCTCAGAAAATCAGAACAATTGGGGTTAGCACTAAAAAATATAGTCGTGGAGCAAGAGCAGCACAGTATTTATGAGGTGATCCCACTTTGTATTCAGTTTGGCTTTGATATGTTGAAAGCTGATCGTGGCTTCTTCATTGAGATCTTAAAACATTGGCATCAATACAGTCATTCAGATGCCTCTCAGGTTTTGGAAAAGCATTTTTTTGAAGTTGGGATGTATTTATTTAATCGTTATTATTCACATTGGAACTTTGAAACGCTGAAACATCGCTCTTTTGTGATTATTAACAGTACTTTATTTACCATGATGCGCTATGTGAGCAATAATAGTTTTTTAATTACAGAACAGCAGCTTAAAGTTGAATTGTCAAAGATGATTTTGGCGTATTTAGATAGTGAATAACACTGAAAAAATAAATTTGTCTATTAAAGAATCTATTAAATTCTGATCCAAGATATGTGAAGATAGATTAATAATAAATCAATAACTTAAGATAATAAATCAGGAACATCATCATGGTTTCTTTGAGTTTGCAGCAACTGTCCAAATCTTTTGCGGGAAAACGTATATTTTCAAATTTAAATTTAGAGTTAAACGAATTCGGAATTGTCGCTGTTGTTGCTGAGAATGGAGCAGGGAAGTCCACCTTACTTGCGATGATTGCTGGGATGTTGGATTTTGATGCAGGCAATATTTTGATTAATGATCAGCAATATGCCCCTCACAATAATGAATACAAGAAACTTGTGGCCTATGTGCCAGATAAAAGCCCTATTTATGATTTTTTACAAGGGCAGGAGTTTCTGAATTTAATGTGTGATATTCGAGGGATAGCGCATGAGCAGTATCAAATCTTCATTGAAAAATTTAAATTAGAAAACTATTTAGCCACGCCGCTTGCTGAAATGTCTTTTGGTACTACCAAAAAGTTTTTATTGGTCGCAGCCTTAATGACCACTGCACCATTACTGATTTTAGATGAACCGAGCAATGGCTTAGATCAAAATGCCTTGGCTGAATTAACAAGCATACTTTTACAGCAGAGCCAATCGAAATTGATTTTATTGTCTTGTCATGATCATGTATTTAGAAACAGTCTTGCAGCAAAAATCATCGAGCTAGATCGGCTAAAGTCCAATGAGCAGGCAGCATGAATAGACAAATATATGTTGGGCAGCGAACAATCATAAAAACGCTTTTGAAATACCGGTGGACATTTTATGTCAAGACCACAGCAGACGCAGTTGCACGGCAAAAGCATTTACTTATTTTGGTCGCATTAATTCTCGGGCCAATGCTATTCGGACTGCTCTTATCATTAGTGCAGCCCATGATTGATTTGGTTTATTGCAAATCATTAATCACAAATCTGTTTCTTTGGACTGGCTTTCTTGCCTTAAATGTATTTTGGTGTGCGATACAGCGTAAAGCTTTGAGTGGTGGGGAAGGGTATCGCTATCTAGCGCTATTGCCCATCACGCTTAAAAGTCGCTTTGCCGTGGAAATCAAATTGTTAGGCAGTTTAAGCTTTTTGCTGTTATTGCCTTTTGTTTTAGCACTTTTATATGTTTGGGTTGAGTATGAGCTTCTAGCTTCCATTGGCATCAGTGTATTGATGCTTCTTTGGATCTTTAATTTATTAATCATACAAATGCTGTTTTTACAACAGAATCAATATTGGGTTTTAGTCTGTCTTTTGACATATTTGCCCATTTTGAGTCTAGCGATATTGGACGCTCAACTCGTTGCGCTGTTGTTATCTACTTTCATCTGTATAGCGGTAATAAAATTTTGGCTGCTCGGCAGAAAATCAAAACCAATAAAGCTGCAAGTACCTAACGTATTTGTGATACAGAAATATAACCCACTCTGGCTCAGTCAAAATAAACTCATTATTCGTCAGGTATTTCATAAAAGATTTCTTACCCATCGTATTGCCAGTATCGGTATATCAGTTACAGCGGTCGTGATTTTGCATTGGTTCGCCACACAGGTGGATACTTGGAACATCATGAGCCTTGATTTTACTGCTTCACAATTATTCCAATTGATGTGTGCCATCTATATTGTACTGAGTTTATTCAATCTAGGCGTGATAAAAATGGACTTAAAATCAAATTTTGAATATACAGAGCGATTCTGGATCATTCAAGGATTCACACTATAGCAGCTCAGAAAATACGAGTACTGTGTTTTATTAATAATTGGTTTAATGATGAGTGTGCCAGTCTTGATGTGGCAACTGCTGAAAGGTGGATTCGTTGATGTGCTATTGATGGCGACATTATTTTGTATCGCCATTCCATTTATTCAATGGTTGTATAGAAAACCTGAAGAAGTGCACGGTGTTATGCCAAATTTAATGTTTATCATATGGGTGCCTGTGGCGTATTGCATGCTTTCTGTACGCTAAAAACACTTTTTTAAGTAAAAAACACTGATTTAGTAGAATAAATAAACAAACGTAATGAAAAACTAAAAATAAATGGAAAAAGGTGTTGCAACGAATATGAAATGCTGTAGAATGCACATCCATCGGCGGTGATGAAGATTAAAACTTCTGATAAAACAATAACTTGGTTAAATTGATTGAGTTGGGTTTTATTTGATAAGTTTAAAAATAATTTGAATTACCGGTTGACTCTTTAGAAATAAAGAGTAATATAGCCGACCTAGCTTGCTGGTGACGAACCAATAAGAAGATCATTAAGAGATTATGAAGAACAACTTGTGTGGATTTTTACTGATTGATCGATCGAAATTATTTTCATTGATTGATGGTAGAAATTACTCGAAGTTTATTTGAGCAAATTTTTGTCAGTAATTGATGAGCCAAGATTGGTACACTATATGTACTATTGATTTTAAACTGAAGAGTTTGATCATGGCTCAGATTGAACGCTGGCGGCAGGCTTAACACATGCAAGTCGAGCGGGAATAGGTAGCTTGCTACCGATTTCTAGCGGCGGACGGGTGAGTAATGCTTAGGAATCTGCCTATTAGTGGGGGACAACATTTCGAAAGGGATGCTAATACCGCATACGTCCTACGGGAGAAAGCAGGGGATCTTCGGACCTTGCGCTAATAGATGAGCCTAAGTCGGATTAGCTAGTTGGTGGGGTAAAGGCCTACCAAGGCGACGATCTGTAGCGGGTCTGAGAGGATGATCCGCCACACTGGGACTGAGACACGGCCCAGACTCCTACGGGAGGCAGCAGTGGGGAATATTGGACAATGGGGGGAACCCTGATCCAGCCATGCCGCGTGTGTGAAGAAGGCCTTTTGGTTGTAAAGCACTTTAAGCGAGGAGGAGGCTACTTTGGTTAATACCTA